>CAZWIK010000009.1:28477-41398 GCA_964633895.1 uncultured Enterobacteriaceae bacterium
CAAGGCACCGTCGGGAAAGCGCGGAACGAAAGCGGTCAAGTTCGCAGAATCGAAGAAAAAATCCGCCGCGAAGAACAAACCGGCGGAAATCGTCGTCCGCCGCGACGCGGAAACCGTCCAGACCAAAATCATCACGCGCCGGCGCGGGCTTATCGCCTACACGCCCAAAGAACTGGAACTGATGTTCCTGCGGCGCGGCGCGGCGAACATCAATCTGTTCAATCCCGCCGCCGCAGAAAAAAGCGCGAGCGCGAAGCAACCCGTTCCCGCCGCGAAAAAGCAGATTCTAAAAAAGCTTCCGAAAGCGAAGCCGAGGAAAATCGGCGCCGTCTCGCTCGACGACCTTTTCGGCTACAACCCGTTCGCCAAAAACAGCGTTTCCGCGGAAGAAAAACTCATTCCGCAGAAGTGGATGAAGTATTACAAAAAGCTCGTCGCGCTGAAAGCCGCTATCCAACGCGAAATCGACGAGCATTCGCAGACCGCGTTCAACCGCGAGGGCAAGGAGGATTCGGGCGACGTTTCCGCGTCTTACAGCCAGCACACGGCGGACATCGACAACGAAGCGTTCACGCGCGACTGCGCGCTGAGCCTGCTTTCCAGCAAACAGCAGGAGCTTTCGGAAATCAACATCGCCATCGAACGCATGAAAAAAGGCACTTACGGCATCTGCGAAATCACTGGAAAACCCATTCCCGCAGAACGTCTCCGCGACGTGCCGTTCACGCGCTATTCCATCGAAGGAAAAATCGAGGCGGAAAAAATGCGGAAAGCCGACGCGAAACGCCGGCGCGCGTCCGTCGCAACGGACATCGCCTCCGTAACCGACCTCGAAAACGACGTTCCGATCGTCTTCAACGAGGACGACGACGATCGCAAAAAATCTTCCGGCGCGCCCGACGCCGACGAGGACGCGAAGTAATTCTCGCCGCACCCGACGCACAAAAAAAAGCGTTCCCGCAAAAGAACTCGCGGGAACGCTTTTTTTTGTGCGGGAACGGACGCGCGGATTTTTCAGGGCGCGGAAACGTCGTCCGACGCGGCGCAGGCGCATTTCCGCGAAAAGCTCAAAAGCGAGAAGCGTCCGCCGCCGAGCAGGACGAGTGCGATCGCCGCGCCGAGGAAGAGCAGATGATATTCCACGCCCTCGCCCGCCTGCGTTCCCGTCCAGTTCATGAAAAATCCGTTCGCCGTATGATACTGCATCGCGACGAACATCAGCACTGCAAGCGCGACCGCCGCGGCGCGCGTAAACAAGCCGAGCAACAGGAACAGCGGCGCCAGAAATTCCACGGCGATCGCCGCACCCGCCAGCACGGGCGCGATGTGAAGCGTTTCCGTGAAGAATTTCCACGTCGCGTCGAGACCGTTCCCGCCGAAAATGCCGAGAACTTTCTGCGCGCCGTGCGGAAAAATCGCGACGGCGATGACGATGCGAAGGAAAAGTTTTCCGACGTCGTCGGAAAAGCCGAACAGAGAGCATAATGCCGATTTTCTCATAACAATCGTAAAGCGTTTTTTTCCGAAAAAATTGTCTTTCGCCGCGCAGGGAAAGTTCGCGTTCCCGCGTGACGCGCGCTTCGCGGGAGCGCAAAAAAACGTCCCGCGGGAACGTTTCCGCAGGACGTTTCCCGAAAGGAAAATGTCGCCGAAAAATTATTTTTCGATCAGCGATTTTCCCGTCATTTCCGGAGGCGTGGGCAAGCCCATCATGTCGAGCAGCGTCGGCGCGATATCGCCGAGAGCGCCGTCGTCCTGGCGGAGCTTCACGTTTTTCACGCCTTTGCCGTAAAGCACGACTTCGACCGGATTGAGCGTGTGCTGCGTGTGCGGTCCGTGCGTGACTTCGTCCCACATTTCATCGACGTTCCCGTGGTCGGCGGTGATGAGCATGTCGACGCCACATTCGTCGGCGACGGCGCAGATGCGTTCGAGGCATTCGTCCACGGTTTCGACCGCCTTGATGATCGCCGGCTGCTTGCCCGTGTGCCCGACCATGTCGGGGTTGGCGAAATTCGTCACGATGAGCGCGTATTTCCCGCTACGCAACGCGTCGATCGTGGATTGGCAGACGCCTTCGGCGGACATTTCCGGCTTCTGGTCGTAGGTCGCGACTTCCTTCGGCGAGGGAATCAGCCCGCGCTCCTCGTTCGGGAACGGTTCGTCGCGGTAGTCATTGAAGAAAAACGTGACGTGCGGAAACTTTTCCGTTTCCGCCGTGCGGAACTGTTTCAGTCCCTGCTTCGCGATCCAGTCGCCGAGAATGTTTTTCATCGGTTCGGGTTTTGGGAACACGACGTTCGGGCAGAGACCTTTCTGATATTCCGTCATCGTCGCGTAGTAAATGTCGAGCTTTCTGTCGCGCGGGAATTCCTCGAATTTTTCATCGATGAAAGCGTGGGTCAGTTCCCGCGGGCGGTCGCCACGGAAATTGAAGAAGATGACGCTGTCCTTGTCGGAAATTGCGCCGACGGGAACGCCGTCTTTGACGATGCGCGTCGGGAGCACGAATTCGTCGCCCTGCTCGGAATCGCTCGACGGATTTTTGTAATACCACTCGACAGCGGCGGTCGCGGATTCCGCCGTAAGTCCGTCTTTCCCGACGAGGCAGTTGTAAGCTTTTTCAACGCGGTTCCAGCGGTTATCGCGATCCATCGCCCAGAAGCGTCCGGCGACGGTGGCGATTTTTCCGATGCCGATTTTCGCGCATTCGTCTTCGATTTCCTTGATGAAATTCACGCCGCTGGTGGGCGGGCTGTCGCGTCCGTCCATGAACGCGTGAATGCAGACGTTTTGCACGCCGGCGGCTTTCGCGCCGCGGATCAAACCGTAAAGGTGCGGGAGCGTGGAGTGAACGCCCGCCGCGCTCGCCAGCCCCATGAGATGAAGCGTGGAAGCGTTGTTTTTCGCGTTCCCGAACGCCGCTTGAAGCACGGCGTTGTTCTTCATACCCTCGTCGGTCAGACCGAGATCGATGCGCATGATTTCCTGCGGGACGATGCGTCCGGCGCCGATGTTCTGGTGTCCGACTTCGGAATTGCCCATGATGCCCTCGGGCAAGCCGACCGCGGGACCGTGCGCCGCGACTTCCGTGCGCGGGCATTCGGCGGAAAGTTTGTTCGAGAACGGAATGTTCGCGATTTTCAGCGCGTTGTATTTGTCCTGTTCTTTGTGATGGTTGGCGCCCCAGCCGTCGCGGATTACAAGTAGAACTGTTTTGCTCATAAGTGAGTGGAATTTTATTGAAATCGCCCGCAAGATTAAAGTTTTTTGCAAAAAAAAAGCGTTTCCGCGAAAATGCCTTCGTCGGGAACGCTCTTCTTCTCTTTCCTGCGGGAAAACGGACGGGCGGGCGCCGCCGTTCCCGCGGGGAAAGCGTCATTTCTTTTTTCCGTCGTCCGGACGCGGGAACAGAATCGCCTTCGCGCCGAATTTCTTTCCGACGAGCGACGCGCCCCAAGTCTGCATTCCCTCGAATTTTTCCGCGGGAACGCAACCGAGTAGCTCCTGAATTTTCGCGGCGGCGGCGGGCATCACCGGTGTGAGCGCAACGGCAGCGAGGCGCAGACCTTCCGCCATCGTCGCGAGTGCGGTCTCGAGCTTCGCGCGGTCGGCGGGATCGTCGGATTTTGCGAGTTTCCAGGGCGCGCGCGCGTCCGCGTAGCGGTTGATTCCGCGAATGAACGCCCACAGCGCGTCGAGCGCGTTGCGGTAATCCATCTGCGCCGCCAGCCCGTGATACTGCCGCGCGGTTTTTTCCCAAAGCTCGCGCAGTTCTTTTTCCGGCGTTTCGTCGACCGTTCCCGCGGGAGAAATTCCGCCGCAGTAGTTGCCCGTCATGTTGAGCACGCGGTTGACGAGGTTGCCGAGGTCGTTCCCGAGGTCGCTTTTGTAGCGCGACATGTAGAGCGCTTCGGAATATTCGCTGTCCTGCCCGACGGACATTTCGCGCATCACGAAATAGCGGAACGCGTCCGCGCCGAATTCCCGCGCGAGTTCGAGCGCGGTCTTTTCCTTCGGCTCGTCGGCGTCGCCGCCGGTCTTCGTCTTGGAAACTTTTCTTCCCGCGGAAAGCCACCAGCCGTGCGCGACGATTTTTTTCGGCAGTTCGATTCCCGCCGCGTGGAGAATAATCGGCCAGTAAACGGCATGAGGCGGCACGAGAATGTCTTTGCCGATCACGTGAACGTCCGCCGGCCAGCAGGCTTTTTCGAGCGACGCCGAGTAGTAATTCGTCAGCGCGTCGAACCAGACGTAGGTCACGAAATTTTTGTCGAACGGCAACTCGATGCCCCAAGACAAGCGCTCCTTCGGGCGCGAAATGCAGAGGTCGGAAATCGGTTCCTTCAAAAATTCGACCACGTTTTTGCGGCGGAAATCCGGGAAAATGAAATCGGGATTTTCGTCGAGATATTTGCGCAGCCAATCCTGATACTTCGCGAGGCGGAAAAAGTAATTCGATTCCGTGATTTCGATGACCTCGCCGAAAAGTTCCGGCCACGCGCCGTTTTCCAGACGGTCTTTTTCGAGCACGAACTGCTCCTGACGAATGCTGTAAAAGCCCTTGTAGTCCGCCTTGTAGATTTCGCCCGCGTCGTAGAGCTTTTGCAGAAGCTTCTGCACGACTTTGATGTGGCGCGGCTCCGTCGTGCGGATGTAGTCGTCGTTGGAAATGTTCAGCTCGACGCAGAGCGCCTTGAAAAGCGCGGCGACTTCATCGCAACACTGCAGCGGGGAAACGCCGCGTTTCTGCGCCGTCTGCTGCACTTTCTGCCCGTGCTCGTCCAAGCCCGTGAGAAAATGCACGTCCTCGCCGTTCATGCGGTGAAAGCGCACGATCGTGTCCGAAAGCACTTTTTCGTAGGCGTGTCCGAGATGCGGAGCGCCGTTCGCGTAGTCGATCGCAGTCGTCAGATAAAAAGGTTTGCTCATAGAATTTCTGAATTTTTCTGAAAAAAATCGGTTAAAAAAAGTTTCGCGTTCCAAAGTGTTCCCGCCGAAAAAAAAAGACGGAAAACCGCGCGCCGGCGCGGGAGCGCTGTTTTTCCGACGTTCCCCCGCGGGAACGCGCTCAGCCGCGCGAAGCGCCGGAAGACGTTTTGATTTCCACGATGTCGTGCGGCGCGGATTCGCGCTGCCCCGCGGTCGTCACGCGGATGAAGCGCGCGCGTTCCCGCAGCGTCTTCAGATCCGCCGCACCGAGATAGCCCAGCCCGCTCTGAACGCCGCCGGCAAGCGTGACCAGAATCTGATCGACACTGCCGGAAACTTCCTTGAGCGCCTCGACGCCCTCCGCCGCGACTTTCGTCACTTTGCTGTTGCGCAAGTCGTGTCCGTAGCGTGCGGCGGAACCGTGGCGCATCGCTTCCATCGAACCCATGCCGCGGTATTCTTTGTAAAGTTTCCCGTTGATTTCCATGATTTTCCCGGGAGCCTCGCGGCAGCCCGCGAGCATTCCGCCGAGCATCACGCAGTCCGCCTGCGTCAGTGCCTTCACGATGTCGCCGGACTTCGTAATCCCGCCGTCCGCGATGATGCGCACGCCTTTTTTCTTCGCCACCTGCGCGGAAACGTAAAGTGCCGTCAGTTGCGGAATGCCGACGCCCGCGACGAGGCGCGTCGAGCAAATCGAGCCGGGTCCCTGCCCGATTTTGACGGAATCCGCTCCCGCGTCCGCGAGAAATTCCACGCCTTCCCCGCTCGTCACGTTCCCGGCGATGATCGTCAGATCCTTAAAATGATCGCGCACGAAGCGCACGCATTCGCCCACGCCCGCAGAATGCCCGTGCGCCGTGGAAATGATCACCGCGTCCACGCCCGCCGCGACGAGATTCGACACGTGTTCGTTCAGCGCGTCGTAATTCACGCGTCCGTCCGGATGGCGCGGCACGGCGACGGACGCGCCACAGCGCAGACGGAAATTTTCGTCGCGCGACGGACGAATCGCGTCCGTTCCCGCCTCGTCGCGGATGCGCTCGATGTCGGACAGCGTGAACAGCCCGCGCAGGTGGTCTTCCGCATCGACGACGAGAATTTTGTTCGTTCCGATGTGTTCGAGAAAAATTCTGTCGGCGGTCGCGATCGGATCGTCGCCGAGATCCTTCTCCTGAATCGTCAGCACCTGTTCCCGCGGAATCATCACGTCCGCGACTTTATGCGCCGCGTGGCGGCTTTTGACGACGCCGCCGCGCAGAAGCCCGAGCAGGCTACCCGAAGCGTCCACGACCGGGAACGTCGAAAAATTGTAATCGTTGTGCTCGATCATCGCGAGAACGTCGCCGACGGAAATGTCCGCGTGAACGGTCGCCGGACGGTCGATCATGCCGTGAATGTAAGTTTTGACGCGGCGGACTTTTCCGATCTGGGCGGCATTCGACATGTTGTAGTGAATCATGCCGATCCCGCCGTGCAGTGCCATCGCGATCGCCATCGTCGATTCCGTGACCGTGTCCATGTCGGCGGACATGATCGGAAGCGACAGCGCGATTTTGTCGGAAATCGTCGTGTCCAGGCGCGTCATGCGTGGGAGCACGTCGGAAAAGCAGGTCGCGAGCGAAACGTCGTCGTAGGTCAATCCCACACCCGCGTTCGCGGCGAAAAAGTCGTCGGACTTTTTGTAAAAAACATCGTCCAAATGAATGTCGCTTGTCGTTGCCATAGGTAATCCTGTTGCCGGCGCATTTTATTCCGAGCAAAAAATCCGTGCAATACGTTTTTTAGAAAACGGAATCCGCTTCACGGGAACGGGCGGTTTTGTTAAAGTTTCGCCTTTTTATGACGACTGCCGAAGAACACGCCTGCTTCACCGTTCTGAAAACCGATCCCGCGAGCGCCGCGCGCCGATGCGAACTGCGCACGCGGCACGGGAACGTGCAAACGCCGGTCTTCATGCCCGTCGGCACGCAGGGAACGGTCAAATCGCTCACGCCCGCGCAGGTCAAGGAAACCGGCGCGCAGATCATTCTCGGCAACACGTATCATCTCAATCTGCGTCCGGGACCGGAAACCGTGCGCGCGCTCGGCGGACTGCACGCGTTCATGCGCTGGGACGGTCCGATTCTCACCGACTCTGGCGGCTTTCAGGTTTTTTCGCTCGCAAAACTCCGCAAGATCACCGATGCGGGAATCACGTTCGCGTCGCACCTCGACGGCGCGCGGATCACGCTCACGCCGCGGAGCTGCCTTGACATTCAGACCGCGCTCGGGAGCGACGTCGCCATGGTGCTGGACATCTGCCCGCCCTTTCCCGCGACGAAAAAAGACGTCGCCGAAGCCGACCGTATCACGCTGCGCTGGGCGAAAGAATTTCTCGGCTACGCGATCGACGACGGTTTTCTCGCCGCCGGACATCACGTCTTCGGAATCGTGCAGGGCGGAATTTACGAAGATCTGAGGCGGGAATGCGCCGAGGCGCTCGCGCAGGTGGATTTCCCCGGCTACGCGATCGGCGGCGTTTCCGTCGGCGAACCCGAACCGGAAATGCTCATGCAGGTCGCCGCCTGCACGCCGTTTCTCCCGCATTTCAAGCCGCGCTACGTCATGGGTGTGGGAACGCCGCCGCAGATTCTCAAAATGATCGCGCTCGGTGCGGACATGTTCGACTGCGTAATGCCGACGCGCCTCGCGCGCCACGGCACCGCGTTCACGCCGACGGGAACGCTCAACATCAAAAACGAAAAATTCAAGCTCGACGAATCCCCGCTCGTCGAAAATCTCGACAACTACACGTGCCGCAATTTTTCCCGCGCCTACCTGCGCCACCTTTTCGTTTCCGGCGAAATGCTCTCTTCCGTGCTGCTGAGCATTCACAACATCCATTTCTTTCAGGACCTGATGCGGCAGGCGCGGGAACACCTCGAAGCCGGAGACTTCTCGCCGTGGTCGCGAGAATGGATCGCCCGCTACGAAGAAGGCGAAGCCGCCCGCAAAAAAAATTCAGCCGCCTGAAATTTCTCGCGAGCCGATATGAGCCGTTCGGGCTTGCGCTTTCCAAACCTGAAAAATCGATACGCTATCCGTATTCTCTGGAGAAACATATCAAAAAAATGCTGTTGGACATTCTCATGTCTGGCGTGCCAATATCTTGATGCCGTTCAAGCCTAATCGTGGCGGCGAGGGCGGAGTCTTCAATGCTGAAAGAAACGAAAATCAACGGAATGGACGTTCTCTATCGCGGGAACGCGGAATTTGACGCGCCCGCGCTGTTTTCCGCACTGCTTGCGGGAACGGGATCGTCCGGTTCCGCGCCGCTTCGTCCCCCCCCCCCTGATTTTCTTGCGCTGAAAGAAATGTCCGGCTCGACGACGGGGCGCGTTTTCTGCGCAACGTTGAAAAGCGGGAAAAAGCTCGTGTTCAAGCAAGAATTTCGCCGGCATCACGCATTTGATCATTGGGTGCAGTCGCTTTTGTTCGGCTCCAACTCAGCGAGGCTGATTCGCGGAATGGATTCGGACGACAATTTCAGAAAAATTCCCGCGGCGGAGGTTTATCTGATCGCAGACCGCAAAAAGTGGGGCGCAGTCGTGGAATCTTTTATGATTATCGAATTCGTCGAGGGTTCGATTCTCGGGAAAATTCCCGATTTTCGGAAAAAATACGGCGCGGAAGTCTCGGCGTTGCTCGCGCGAATGCACGCGGCAGGACTCGTTCACGGCGACGTGCACGAGCGGAATTTCGTGTTGCGCAACGGCGGGAACGGTTCTGCGCCGTGCGTCGTCGCGATCGACGTCTCGGGAAAACGCGCGACGACGTTCAATAAGGCGGAAGACAGGATTCGGCTGGAATGGACGTTCGGCGTCAAAAATCCGCTCGATGATTGGGGCGCGAAAATGTTTCTACGGAAGTTCCGCCTGCGGAATTTCATTCGGCGATTGCGGGGCAAGCCGGAGATACACGGAGCTGGTCGCTGATCGCCTCAGCTCGGGCGACGCGCTCGGCGCGGGAACGCCGCGCGGCGGAAATCGGCGGGAACGGCGTTTTTGCAAATCGACAAGCGCGGGCAAACGTGGTTTGATTGCGGGAACGATGAACAAAGTGCTCAAACTTATTCTTGAAGGCGAACAGCTCTCGACGGAGCAAATGGCGCGCGTTCTCGATCTCGCGCCCGCGGAAGTGGAGGCAGAGCTCGCGCGGCTCAAAGACGAAAAAATCCTCCTCGGCTGGCGTCCGATTTTCAATCCATCTTTCGAAGAGGAAGCGCACGTCCGCGCCGTCATCGAGCTGAAAGTTTCGCCGGATTGCTCCGGCGGCTTCGACCGCATCGCCGAGCGCATCAGCCAGTTCGACCAAGTCGAAAGCTGCTACCTGATGTCTGGCGCATATGACCTGCTCGTCATCGTGAACGCGGACAATCTCTACAAAGTCGCGAACTTCGTCCACAATCGGCTCGCGCGCATCGACGGCGTGCTCAGCACGGGAACGCATTTCATGCTCCGCGCCTACAAGGAATCCGGCTTCTCCGTCGCCGCGCCGGAAAAACCGGAGCGCCCCGCCGTCTCGCAGTAATTTTTTTTGTTCGGCGAAAAAGCGGAGCGTTCCCGCCGCAGGTCGGGCGCGTTCCCGCGAACGCCGGAAAACTTTTTTTCTTTTCCATGAAAGACTTTCTTGCCTCCCACGTGCGCACGATGCCGAAATCCGGCATCCGCGACTTTTTCGCGATCGTTTCGCAGATGAAGGACGCGGTTTCGCTCGGCATCGGCGAACCCGATTTCGTCACGCCATTTCACATCCGCGACGCCGCGATTTCCGCGCTGGAACGCGGACACACCAGCTACACGGACAACCGCGGGCTGATCGCGCTGCGCAAAGAAATTTCAAAATACGTCGCGAAGAATTACGGCGCGGAATACGATCCCGAAACGGAAATCATCACGACCGTCGGCGTTTCCGAGGCACTCGATTCCGTGCTTCGCGCGATTCTCAATCCGGGCGACAAAGTTCTGTATCACGAACCTTGCTACGTTTCCTACAATCCGTCGATCAAGCTCTGCCACGCAGAGGCGATTCCCGTCGTCACCAAAGCGGAAGACGAATTCGCGATCACGATCGACGCGCTCCGCGCCGCGTGGCAGCCCGGCGTGAAGGCGCTGCTTCTCAATTTTCCGACCAATCCCACGGGCGGGATTGCCTCGAAGACCTTGCTCGAAGAAATCGCGAAATTCGCGATCGAGAAAGATATGCTCGTCATCTCCGACGAAATTTATTCGGAGTTGACGTTCGAGGGCAAACACACGTCGCTCATCTCGATTCCCGGCATGAAGGAACGCACCGTTTTTCTGCACGGATTTTCGAAAGCGTTCGCGATGACGGGATTCCGCGTCGGCTACGCGTGCGGTCCCGCGGACGTGATCGACGGAATGCTGAAAATTCATCAATACGGCATTCTCTGCGCGCCGATCATTTCCCAGGAAGCGGCGATCGAAGCACTGCGCAACGGCGAAAAAGCCATGCTCGAAATGCGCGAAAAATATCGGGAACGCCGCGATTTCATCGTGCGCCGTTTCAACGAACTCGGGCTGAAATGCCACCTGCCGCGCGGCTCGTTTTACGCGTTCCCGAACATTTCCCGGACGGGAATGTCGTCGATGGATTTCGCCAAGGGTCTGCTCGCGGCGGAGCGCGTCGCGATGGTGCCGGGAACGGCGTTCGGCGCGTGCGGCGAAGGTTTCTGCCGCGCGAGCTTTTCGACGTCATACGCAAACATCGACGAAGCCTGCACGCGCCTCGAACGCTATCTCAAATCGCTGAAAAAATAACGCGGTGCTCTCCGTTCCCGCGGACGAGCGTTCCCGCGATTTTTCAAAAAAAAACGCACAACCCCGCCGCCTATGAATCACGCGTTCCCGAAACCGAAAAAAATGAAATGTGGCGCGGTTCTCGCCTTGTCCGCGCTGTGCGCCGCGACCGCGCCTGCGCTCCGCGCGGCGGGAACGCCGGAAACGCCGAAAGGCCCTGCGCCCACGGGAACGCGCAGCGCGTTTTCCGTGCTCGACGACAACGACTTTTTCGGCAGGTGGTCCGACAAATACTACACGAATCACACGCGCCTCTCGTTCACGCTCGGCGCGGACGGGACAGACTCCGTGAATCACTCGTATTTCTTTTCCCTCGGGCAGGAAATCTACTCGCCGAAGGACCGCGAAGCCACCGTTCCCGACCCGCGCGATCACCCTTACGCCGGCTATCTTTACGCGTCGGCGGGCTACGCGCTGTTCGACGACGATTTGGCGATTCTTCAGGAAACACAGCTCGGCGTTACGGGCGATTGGTCGCTCGCAGACAAAGTTCAATGCGAGTATCACAGGCTCATTGACGAAGTCCGCCCCGCCGGCTGGGAAACGCAGATTCACAACCGCGTCGTCGTGCAGGCGATCGGCGAAATCCGCAAACGCATCATGCTCGACGGCGCCTGCGGAAACGAAGCCTACGGCGCAGACGTGATTCTGCACGGCTCCGGCGGGCTGGGCAATCTGCGCGGCACGGTCTCCGCGGGAGCGGAAATCCGCGCGGGCTGGAATCTGCCAAAAGATTTCGACGCGGCGGACATGCGCCGGAGCGCGTCCGTGACTTTCGACCCGCAGGTCAGCCGCTCGATTTACGGTTTTCTCGATCTGCAGGCGGACGCCGTGCTTTGGGACAAGACGTTGACCGGGAACAACGGCTCCGGCGCGGACATCACCGCCTATCCGTTCGTCGGGCAGGCGATGCTCGGCATCGGCATCGTTTACGACCGCTTCATGCTCACCGTTTTTCAAGCGGCGCGCACGCGCGATTTCACGTCACAGGACAAGGACTTCTTCGCCTACGGCGGTTTCCGGCTTTCCGTGTTTTTCTGATTTTTTTTCCGAAAAAAAAAATGCCGCACGTTCCCGCCAAGCCAGCCGCCGCGGACATTCATGACCTTCTGCGTTCCCGCGCCACGCGGAACGGCGGAAAAATGAGCTTCCGCGACTTTTCGGAAATCGCCCTTTTCGACGCGCGCTTCGGCTACTATCGGCAGACGCGGGAACGCGTCGGACGCGGCGCGGGAACGGATTTCTACACGGCGGCGAGCCTCGGCGGAATTTTCGGGAAACTGATTCGGCACGCCGCGCGAACCTTGCTCGGCGACGCGCTCGACACGCGGGATTTCGCGCTTGTCGAAATCGGCGCGGAACCCGGACAGACGCATTTCGCCATGCAGGAAAAGTTCTTTCGCGAAATCCGCACGGTGCGACTCGGCGAAACGCTCGAAATTCCAGAAAAATCCGTCGTCGTCGCCAACGAGCTGCTGGACGCCCAACCCTTTCACCGCCTCGTTTCGATCGCGGGAACGTGGCGCGAAATCGGCGTCGAGGAAAATCCGCGGGAACGCAGTGAATGGCGCGAAACGCTGCTCGACGGACTTTCTTCGGACGCGCTGAAAAACTTCGTCGCGACGCTTCCCTCGCCGACAGACGACGGCTGGCACATCGACGTCTCGCTCGACGCGGAAACGCTGTTGCGGAAAATTCTCGCGAAAGTCGAATGCGGCGCGGCGATTTTTCTCGACTACGGGAAAACGCTCGCGGATTGCCTCGACGCGTTCCCGCAAGGCACGGCGCGCGCCTATTTTCGCCACGCGCAGACCGACGCGCTCACGCGTTCGCCCGGCGAGCAGGATCTGACCTGCCATGTGCTTTGGAACAGGCTGAAACCGATTTTCACGGAAAACGGATTCGGCGCGGGAACACTGCTGCGGCAGGAAAGTTTTTTCATGAAATACGCACTGCGCGGCATCGAAGAAATCGTCGCGGGAACGACGCCCGAAGCCGCGCGGGAACGCGCCGCGCTCACGGAGCTCATTCACCCCGCGAAAATGGGGCACGCCTTTCAGGTCCTCTCCGCCGTCAAAAAATAATTCGCCGAAAAAATCTGCGTTCCCGCGAACGAGCACATTTCCCG
>CAZWIK010000009.1:41498-50104 GCA_964633895.1 uncultured Enterobacteriaceae bacterium
TTTTTTCAATGCAGGAAATTCTGACCGACATCAACGACGTGCTTTGGAGCTACGTGCTAATTCTGCTGCTCTGCGGCACCGGCATTTATTTCACATTCCGGCTGCGCTTCATTCAGGTGAGGAAATTCGCCGAAGCGTGGAAAACGCTTTTCAGCCGCCACGACGGCGAACGGCAAAGCGGAGAAATGACGCCGTTTCAGGCTCTCGCCACAGCCGTTGCCGCGCAGGTCGGCACGGGCAATCTCGCGGGAGCGGCGACGGCGATCGTCTCCGGCGGTCCCGGCGCGATTTTTTGGATGTGGATCAGCGCGTTTTTCGGCATGGCGACGGTCTACGCGGAGGCGACGCTCGCGCAGAAATTTCGCGTAGAAGCGCACGGAGAAATCACCGGCGGTCCCGCCTACTACATCCGCGCCGCGATCCACGGACGCGCGGGAAAAATGCTCGCGGCGGCGTTCGCCGTCTGCTGCTGCCTCGCGCTCGGATTCATGGGTTGCATGGTTCAGGCGAATTCGATCGGCTGCGCATTCACGAAAGTGTTCGCCGAACACGGCGTTCCCGTTCCCGCGCTGCTCGTCGGCGTGTTTCTCGCGATTGCGGCGGGAACGATTTTTCTCGGCGGCACGAGGCGGCTGGCGAATTCCGTCGTGCGCATCGTTCCGTTGATGGCGGGACTTTACATCGCGGGAAGCCTCGTCTTCATCGCGCTGAACGCGGCGGAAATTCCCGGCGCGCTACGCGTGATTTTCGTCGGCGCGTTCGAGCCGCAGTCGGTCGCGGGCGGCGCGCTCGGCATCACCGTGCGGGAAGCGGTTCGCTACGGCGTGGCGCGCGGACTTTTTTCCAACGAAGCCGGCATGGGCTCGACGCCGCACGCCCACGCGCGTGCCGCCGTAAAAAATCCGCACCGACAAGGGCTGGTCGCGATGCTCAGCGTCTTCATCGACACGTTTCTGATTCTGAATCTGACGGTTTTCGTCGTTCTCACGTCGGGAGCCGTCTCGGCGACGAACGCCGACGGGAACGCACTCACCGGCATCGATCTCACGCAGGCGGCGTTCGTCTCGACGTTCGGCGGCGCGGGCAACATTTTCGTCGCCGTCTGCCTGCTTTTCTTCGCGTTTTCGACGATTCTGGGCTGGCACTTTTTCGGCGCGGTCAATTTCAAATACCTGTTCCGCGGACGCGGCGCGAAGATTTACTCGGCGATCGTGCTCGCGTTCATCATCGCGGGAACGACACTGAAGGTCGAAACGGTTTGGCAGCTTGCGGACTTTTTCAACGGGCTGATGGTCATTCCGAATCTGCTCGCCCTGCTCCTGCTCGGAAAAATCGTTTCCGCGATCTCGCGCGGGAACGGCAGCGCGGAAAAATAGCGGGATGCCGCGCGTTCCCAGTCGGCGTTTCTTCAATTTCATTTGCGCTCAATTCGGCGTTCCCGTAAAGTTTCGCGGCTATGGAATTCAACTTGAAAAAGATTCTGAAAGCGATGCTAGCATCGACTTCGGAGCCGCTTTCCATCAAGGATATCCAAGCCGTCATCACGCGCTATCACGAGCAGCGCGAAAAAGCTCCGGCGGAAAACAAAGGCGACGGTGAAGAAGAAAACGCGCCGGCGCAGAGCCTCATTCAAGACATCATCAGCCAAGTTCCCGCGCTGCTCACGGCGACGCAGATCCGCGAGACCGTCGCAGAACTCAATCAGGAAATGGAAGATTACGGGGACGTCACGCGCATCATTCAAGGTCCCGAAGGCTTCCGCATGACGATCGCGCCGGATTACGCCGAGTGGATTCGTCTGCTGCGGAACGATCCGCGCCCGCAGAAGCTCACGCAGGCGGCGCTGGAGACGCTCGCCGTCGTCGCCTACCGCCAACCCGTAACGCGCGCCGAAATGGAAGCAATCCGCGGCGTTTCCTCCGACAGCTCGATCGCGCGGCTGCTCGACCTGGAGCTGATCGCCATTTCCGGACGCGCGGATCTTCCGGGGCGTCCCTCGCAATTTTCGACGACGCCGAAATTTCTGGATTTCGTCGGTCTGCAGACGATTTCCGAGCTACCGGAATCCGACGTGCTTTCGCCCGCGCAGATTTCCGCCTGGATCGAACGCGCGCGGAATCCCGAAAAGGCAACGGCGGCGGACGTCGGTCTGCCGGAAGCGACCGTTCCCGCCGAACAGACGGAAATCCGCCTCGATTCCGAGCCGTCGGCGTAATTTTTCTTTGAAAAAAAAGCCCGCGCCCATTAGCTTTTCCCGCTTATGCAAGACATTCCCGCCGCACGCCAAGAAATCGAACGCATCGACGCCGAAATCATTCGGCTACTCGCCGCGCGTCAGGAATGCGCGCGCGTCATCGGCGAAGCCAAGCGCGCCGCGGGAACGAATGTCTTCGTGCCGGAACGCGAGGAAGAACTTTTCCGGAAGCTCGAAAAACTCGCCGCCGAACTGAGCGTTCCCGCCGCGAACATCCGCGCGATCTACCGCGAAATCATCTCCGCCTCCGTCGCGCTTCAGATGCGGGATCTGCCCGTCGCCTACCTCGGACCGAAAGGCTCGTTCACGCATCAGGCGGCACGGAAAAATTTCGGCGGGAGCGTCGCGCTCAGACCGATGCGCACGATCGCGCGAATTTTTGAAGCCGTCGAACGCGGAGAAGCGGGCTACGGCGTGATTCCGATCGAAAATTCCGACGCCGGAGCCGTCGCGGGAACGCTCGACACGCTCGCGGAATCCAACCTGAAAATCATCGCCCAGATTCAGATTCCGATCGAACAGTGCCTGCTTTCCCGCGCGCCGCTCGAAAAAATCCGCCGCGTGCTTTCCAAGGACGTCGCGCTCGCGCAGTGTTCGCAGTGGCTGATGAATCATCTGCCGCAGGCGGATCTGATTCCGACCGACAGCACGACCGCCGCCGTCGCCGAAGCGGCGAAGGACGAATCCGCCGCCGCGATCGCGGGAGCCGTCGCCGCCGAAATTTACGGCGTTCCCGTCATCGAAAAAGGCATTCAGAACCGCTCGGAAAACTTCACGCGCTTTCTCGTCATCGGAAAAAATCCGAATCCGCCCTGCTCCTCGTGCGAAGAAAAAACGAGCCTCGTCGTTTCCATCAAAAACGAGCCGGGCTCTCTGCTCGGAATGCTCGAACCGTTTTCCAAGCGCGGCATCAATCTCGTGAGCATCGAATCGCGCCCGTCGCGCCAGCGCGCGTGGGAATACCTTTTCTTCCTCGACCTCATCGGCTCGTGGAACGCGCCGAACGTCCGCGAAGCCGTCGCCGAGCTCGAGCGCCGAAGCGTTTTCGTCAAGCATCTCGGCTCATATCCGAATCTGAAAAACTGACGCGCGTTCCCGCGTCAGAATTCGGGTGCGCGGGAATCGAGAACAAGCGTCACGGGACCGTCGTTGACGAGCGCGACGTCCATTCGCGCGCCGAAACGTCCCGTCGGCACGGTTTCGCCGAGCGCGGCGGAAAGCTCCGCAACGAATTTTTCATAAAGCGGAATCGCCTGCGCGGGAACGGCGGCGCGGTTGAACGACGGACGCGAGCCTTTTTTCATCGAGCCGAAAAGCGTGAACTGGCTGACGACGAGCGCGTTCCCGCCGACGTCGCGCACGGACAAATTCATCTTGCCCTCGCCGTCGTCAAAAATCCGCACGCGCGCCAGACGCGAAACGAGCCATTCAACGTCGCGTTCCGAATCGCCGTTTCCCACGCCGAGCAGGACGAGCATTCCCGCGCCGATTTCGCCGACGACGTTCCCGCCGACGGAAACGGACGCGCTTTTCACGCGCTGGACGACCACCCTCATTTTTTCGCGCTCCCGCCCGCCTTGTTTTTCGCCGCCGTCAACCGTTCAAGTTCGGGATACCAGCCGGCGAACTTCGCGGAATCGCCGCGGGAACGCGCCAAATCGCAGGCTTCGCGCAGAATTTTTTCGCGGACGAAATCCGGAGCGAGCCGACGATCGAGCAGATCGGAATAAATTTTCAGCGCATCGGAAGCGCGGGAAGATTTCGCGAGCAGACGAGCCGTCTCAAGCATCAGACCGGGATTTTCGAGTTCGGGAACGCGCACGGGAACGCTTCGGGAACACGCGCCCTTTTCCGCCGCTTCCTTCTGCGCGAGCGCGAAATTCAACGCGAGCCCGGGCGCATACATTTCCGCGTCCTTCAGAATTTTTCGGGCGTCTTCGGCGTTCCCGTCGCGCTCCGCAAGATTCGCCGCACGGAGAAACGCGTATTGCGAAAGCCGCGTCGGCGCGCGCTTCGCCTCGTTCATTTGTTCTTCGACGGATTTCGCGAACGGACGATAAAGCGGATCGCCGACGAAAACGCCCTGCCAGCTGAAGACGGGAATCGAATACGCCGCCGCCTCGCCCGCCGTCTTTCCATCCGCGAGCGCTTCGAGAAAATAATGCGGATAATGCGACATGCCCAGATACGGCTCATAGACGTTCCCAACGGTCGCCGCCGCGCCGCGCGCGACGAGTGCCGGCGTCCACGCCGTTTTCGAACGCATCGACGTCGCGGAAAAACTGTGAATGTGAATCGCGACCGCGCCGGCGGGAAAACGGAAATTCGGATCGCGGAAAAATCCGGCGATCCCGCCAGAATACCAGCCGAAATACAGCGCGGGAGCGTCGTAGCGCGCGCCCGCGTCCATCAGCGCGCGGGAACGCTCCACGCTCGCGTCGAAGCCGAGTTCCCGCGCTTTTTCCGCGCAGGCGAGAAGCCACTTGTCGCCCTGCGCGTGCGGACCGCCGACGTCGATGTAGGCGCGTCCGAGCAGTCCTTTTTTCTCGGCGGAAATCGCGTTGTCCACGAGTGCCTTCGCGTCTGCCGCGGTGATGCCGTCAAGCCGCGCAACGCGCAGAAAAAGTTTCGCCGCGGGAAGATTTTTTTCCACGTTGTTCTTGAAAAACGGATTGAGCACGGCGCCGTTCGCTTCCGTCGCGGGAACGCCGAGCAACGCGATTTCGCTGTCCGTCGAAGCGTTGTTGACATCGAACGGCCCGCGCTTCGGCGCAGGCGCGGGAACGGTTTCCCCGTCGGCATTTTTCGTCTCGGCGGCGGCCGCGAGAGGCGGCAGATTTTCCAGCGCGTTTGCGATGCGCAGCGGAACGCCCCGGCACAAGACGACGTAAGAGATTTTTTCCGCGTTGCGCGATTTTTCCGGATCGAAATCCTGCGGGAACGCAAGCGGCGCGCGGAAAAATTTGTCCGCGGGAACGCCTTCCGGCACGAAACCGTCAATCCAGCCACGCGCCGCGAATTCCCTGCGGAGCGGAGAAAAAAACTGCTCGCCGAACTCGCGCCACGAAACGGTTTCCTTGCGCGGCATCGGGAGCGCGACGAGATTTTCCGCGGGAATGCCGCGGGCGCGCATGTAGTGCGCCGCGACGTCGAGCGATTCGGGATCGTTCGAATTGGCGACGACGATGACGCGCGCCGCCGCGTCGCTCCCGTCTTCCGCGCCCGCCGGCGTTCCCGCGCAAAAAAAACCGCTCGCGCACAGAAGAAAAACCCGAAGCGCCGCGCGAAAGTTTTTCGCCGAAAAAAACGTTTTTTTCATGACAAAAAATTTTCCTCAATTTTTTCGAAACAGCAGACAAACCGCGTGCACGGCGATGCCTTCGCCCGCGCCGAGCGCGCCGAGCTTCTCGTTCGTCGTCGCCTTCACGCCGACGCATGACGCGGGAACGCCGAGCGCGGCGCCGAGCTTTTCGAGCATCGCGGGAACGTGTTTTCCGATTTTCGGGCGTTCCGCGATGACGACGGCGTCGACGTTCCCAACGCGATAGCCGACGCGCGATGCCTCGTCCGCCGCGCGCGCGACGATTTTCAGCGAATCGATTTTCGCGCAGGCGGGATCGTTCGGTGGAAAGTAATGCCCGATGTCCGGCAGTCCCGCCGCGCCGAGCACCGCGTCCGCGACCGCGTGCGCGAGAACGTCGCCGTCGGAATGCGCGACAGAGCCGACTTCCGAAGGGATTTCCTCTCCGCCGAGAACGCAGCGTCGCCCGCGCTCGACGCGATGAACGTCGTATCCGACGCCGACGCGCATCGGCGGTTTTTCGTCTTCGCTTTTCATGGCGAAAATGAAACGCGCTTCGCCGCGGGAACGCAAAAAGAAAAAGAGAAGCGGGAACGCCGCCTCTCTTTCGCGAAAAAAAAATGAATTGCGCGTTCCCGTGCGGATCAGCTCTGTGCGGGGCTTTGACCGAGCGCGGCGAGATTCGGCGATTTTTCCACGCCTTCGATTTTGGAGCCGGGCGCCGTCGTCACGTTGAACGAAATGCCGTGCTTGGTGAAATTCAGATTGAACTTGCGCACGACCTGATTCACGCCGGGAGCGACTTCGTTTTTGCGTTCCCGCATGGATTCGATAAGCGAATCGATCTGTTCCGGCGCGGCGTCCGGCAGCGCGAGCAGTTTTTCCCGCGCGACGGCGACCGCCGCGTCGCCTTCCGCGAACGCGTTCCAAAGCAGAATCGCGACGTTCATCGCGCCGCGGATCGCCGTGTGATTGCCGCCCGCCTGCGCGATCACGGGACGGGAAAATTCGATGATCATGTTCGCGATATTCGGGCGATTCGGATCCGCGGGAGCGGCGGGAATCGGTTCCGCGCGTTCGTTCAGCAAAACTTCGTAATGATAGCCGACTTCGCGGATCTTGTTCGAACCGAACGCGCCGACCGTTTTTTTTCGATTGAAAGACGTGGCCATGGATTTTTTTCTCTGAATTTCGTTTTCGCTTTTCGTTTTTTCTTCGCGAAAAAAAAATCAGCCCGGAGGCCACGCGAGTCTGCGCCCGCCGAGCAGATGGACATGCAGGTGAGGCACGGTTTCGCCCGCGTCCGCTCCCGAATTGATCACAGCGCGGAAACCGTTCGCCAGCCCGCGTTCCGCCGCGATTTTTCCCGCGACGACGAGCAGGTGTCCGAGCGTTCCCGCGTCCGCGTCGCCGGCGGCTGAGAGCCGCGCGATCACGCGCTTGGGAATCACGAGAACGTGAACCGGCGCCTGCGGGTTGATGTCTTCAATCGCGAAACAAACGTCGTCTTCATAGACGATTTTCGAGGGGATTTCGCGATCCGCGATTTTCTGAAAAAGCGTTTTCATTGTCTGAATACGCGCTAATGCTGATTTTTTCGCCCGCCCGCGTAAAGCGAATTTTTTTTGTGCACGGGATCGCGCTGCGGCGGACGCGAAGCAAAATCCTCTGTCAATCCGACGCCTTTCCGTGTAATTTTCTTTTCAGAAAAAAAAGAATGAAAAAAACGCTCCGCATCGCCGCCATCTTCGCCGCAACGTTTTTCGTTCCCGCGCAATCCGCGTTCTGCGCGGAACCCGACGACGCCGCGCCCGCGGAAAGCGTTCCCGCCGACGCGCCGCCGAAGCTCGACGCAGAGAACGTCAAGGAATTTTCCGCCACTCTCGGAAAACTCTGGAACGCGCCGGTTGAAACGATGCTCTCGGCGTGGAATTTCACCTTCCCGCGCTGGGAAAAAACGGAAGCCTCAAACGAGAAAAGCCGCGGCGCGCATTCGCTGAGGCTTTCTCGGACGAAGATTTTTGGCGTTCCCGCCGAGCAGCTGAAAATCGAAGACGAGCGCGGCGTTCCCGCGAAAATCGAAATCATGTTTTTCAACAAAGGCGACAGCGCGGCGACGCAGGGTTTTGGATACAATTCCGGAAAAACGAACAAGGAAAAGGCGGAATTCGTCAAAGACGCATGGCGGGAAGACGCGGAAGCCGTCGTCCGCGCGCTCGCGCCGCTCGGCAAGGCGCATCCGTGTTCCATCGGCGCGGGAAAGCTGCGTCGCCGCTCGGAAGTGCGCGCGCACGGCGGGAACGCGTTTTTTCTCGACGCGGAAAAAGACGAATACGTGCGCGTCGTCATCGTTCCCGAAAACCGAGCGGCGGAGCTGACTTCGTCCGCCGGCGCAGACCGCGTGAAAGGGAATTTTTCAAAAAACGCGGAGCGGCGCGAAAACGGCGACGTGCTGATCGGCAACATTCCGATGATCAACCAAGGCGAAAAAGGCTACTGCGTTCCCGCGACGGTGGAGCGCGTGTTGCGGTATTTCGGCGCGGAAAATCTGGACATGCACAAAATCGCGGAGCTCGCGGGAACGGGCGTCGGCGGCGGCACGACGATGTCGGGCGTCGTCAAAGGTCTTTCGCCCGTGCTGAAACGGCAGAAGCTCGGATTTTCCTCGGCGAAAATGTCCTTCACGAAAATCCGTCAATGCGCGGACAAAGGCATTCCGATGATCTGGTGCATGTATTCCGTTCCCGCCTATCGCGAACGGCTGGAAGAAAACACGCGGGAACGCGCCGGCGAAACCGATTTTTCCGCCCGTGCGAAAAAACTCGCCGCGATGAAAAAGCTCGATTTGTCCTACGCGGAGCTGCGCGAACACTCACACGTCTGCCTGATCATCGGCTACAACGCGAAGACCAAGGAAATCTGCGTTTCCGACTCGTGGGGACGCGGCGCGGAGGAAGAATGGATTCGCTTCGACGACGCGCTCGCCGTTTCGCAGTCCGCCTCGCTCTACATTTTGAAAAACTGACGGCTCAGTCGCGTTCCGAAAGCTGA
>CAZWIK010000010.1:0-30086 GCA_964633895.1 uncultured Enterobacteriaceae bacterium
GGCGCGGGAACGCTGACGCTCAATCAGGTGAACACGAACACCGGCGGCACGACGGTTTCCGCGGGAACGCTGAACTATTCGTCCGATGGCGACATGAGTTTCGAGACCGCCGAAACGACGATCGCGATCGACGTCGGCGCGGCGGGAACGCTCGCGTTCTCCGGCGCGGGAACGACAACGCTCGGCGCCGGCACGGCGTTGAATTTCGAAGACGGCGCTGTGTTGCTCGTCAATGAAGGACGCACGCTGAGCGTGGATTCCGGCGCGACGCTGAACGGCAATATCCTTTTGCAGAGCGGCGGCGAAAGCACGAAGAGCAGAGGCACTTTGAGCTTCGCATCCTCGATGGAGATGACGAATTCTCTGACGCTGAGCGGCGGAAAAGTTTCCGTTGAAGACGGCGCGACACTGACGGTTGCCGATCTGAATTTCAGTGACGGCGGGAACGCGACGGTTACGGGCGACGGTTTGCTGTTGTTGAACGGCGTCGTGTCCACGGACAAAGGCACCTACAACGTTGCCGTCGATCGCGTCGGCTTTGCGGGCGACACGACGGCGAATATCGCCGAGGGCGCGACGCTGACGGTCACGAGCAATCAAAGCGCGAGCAATCTCGGCGCGGACACGACGCTGACGAAAACGGGCGCGGGAAGCCTCGTCTTCGACGGTTCGGTTCTGGAAAATTACGCGGGCTCGATCGTCGTAGAAACGGGAAAATTGCAGAGCGGCGCGACGCTGGGCGGGTTTGCGTCTTTGAGCGTTTCGGGAGCGACCTCGACATTTGCGGGAGATATCAACCGCTCCGGTGCGGCGACGATCTCCGTTTCCGACAGCGCAGTTCTCAACGGAGCCGTCACCCTTTCCGGAGGTGCGTCGACGCAGTTTTCGCTGACCGACAACGCGAGGATCAACGGCAACGTGACGTTCGCGGGAACGTCCGCGGACGAAGAAGGGCGGATTTCCGCGGAATTCGGCACGGCGATAATTTCCGGCAATTTCACCGTTTCGAACACCGCGCTGGCGTTCTCGGGAACGCTCAGCGGCGTCCAGACGCTGATTTGGGGCGAGGGCAATACGGTTTCGCTCTCGGACGTTTTCCGCAAATCGATTTCCGATTCTGCGACGCTGATCGACTTTTCCGCGCAAAACGGTCTCGCCTCGGCGGATCTCGGAGACGACGTTTTCAGCGACGCGAACGCGAACGGTCGGCGTCAGTTGCATCTCGTTTACAACGCCACGAACACGTCCCTCGACGTCATGGCGACGGGCGCGCTCGTCTGGAATTCCGACGTGACGCTGTGGGAATCGAATAATGAGGCAAACGCGAAGTGGGACTTTACGGAAACCGACGGTTCGGCGGCGAAAACGTATTTCCAAACCAACGACTATGTCGAATTCCGCGACGGCGGCTCGCTCGCGATCAAGGAGGACGAGGTCATCTCCACGTCCGGCATCGTGTTCGATATCGGCGCAAATAACAGTTTCACGCTTTCCGCCAACGGCGACAACGGCGCGACGCTGACGGACGCCACGGGAACGAATAACGCGGGACTGACGGTGCTTTCCGGCGCGGTTACCCTCAGCTCCAGCGTCCACAATACGCTGACGGGCGGCGTTTACATTTACGGCGGCTCGCTGTCGGTCTCCGGTGGCGCGGGAAGCGCAACCAACGCTCTCGGCACGGGAAAAGTCGTGCTCGGCGACATGTCGTCGCCGCTGACATCAGCGGCGCTTACGATGACGTTTACCGGCGGAAATACGACGGTCAATAATCAGTTTTACATCGGCAACACATACGCGACGATTACCGTCGGGAACTCGGGAACGGTTTCGCTCTCGAGGGCGATTTTGCGCGATTCGCAGACGACGACGGACGAGGGCGGCAACGAAACGGTCGTTTATGCGACGACCGGTCTGACGAAAGCCGGCGCGGGGACGCTGAACATTCGCCGCAATTCTCAGCTGGATTCGCTGACCGTTTCCGCGGGAACGGTGATTTTGAGCGGATCGACGGACGATTCGACGCCGCTCGCCGTGAAAAACGTGTCGATCGAAAACGGCGCGACGCTGACGTTGGAACACGGCGGCGACATGGGAGCAAATTCCCGTTTCGAGGAGATTACGCTGAAAGGCGGCACGCTGACCGTCGGCGACGGTGCGCTCGATGCGGCGACGATTTCGTCGTCGGGCAATAGCACGATCACGGGCACCTTGTCTCCCACGACGGAGACGATTCTCAGCGTGAAGGACACGCTTGCTTTCAAGGGCGAAATCACAGGGCTCGAGGACGCCGTTTTGACGATGAACGGCGCGGGAACGCTGAACCTGACATCGAACGTCGCCAATTCGAGATTCTCCCTCGGCGCGGCGTTTTCGCAGGGCGGCGGCATCGTGAACTTTACGAACGGCGTCGCGGCGACGAAAAAATATTCCGTCGCTGCCGGCGCGTCCGCGACAATCAACATCGGGGACGTATCGAATCTCAGCGGCGGGAGCACGTTTGAAGGCGGTTTGGAATTCGGCGAAAATTCGACGACGAAAATCGCGTTCACGCGCACGTCTTCGAGCGGGGAATCCCGCGGGCTGACGGTGAGCGGAGACGTGGTCTCGGGCGCGGGTTCGGTCGTTGCGCTCGCGGGCGCGAACAATTCGGGTTATTACGTCAAACTGAACTCGGAGAATGTTTCGTTCGACGGGCTCGCAATCGGCGGCAGAAGCGACAAGAACGGTGCCGTTCACCTGCGCGCGGAGGGCTCGACGTTCAGTGCCGGCGCGGTTTACATCGGCACGGGTTCGTCGCTGATTTTGCGCGGACAGACGGGCGCGACGGCGGAAGCCCTCATCGTGGAAGAGGACTACAAAAACCTCGTGGCGACGCTGGATTTGGAGGACACGACGCTGACGCTGAGCAATGAAAAAGGCATAAGCGTCCTTGCCGGCACGGGAACGTTGCTCGTCAAAGGCGGCACGTTGAGCGTGAGCGGGCAAAATTATTCCGCAACCGGTCCGAAAATCAAACTGGAAGACGCGACGTTCAATTTCAACGTGACGAAAGCGTTTGACGAAGACGGTTCGGAAGTCGTCATCGCCGCAAATTTGTCGGCGATTTCCACGGCGGACGACGCGTCGGGCACGGTTTCCAAGACCGGCGCGGGAACGCTTTGGTTGCGCGACGCAACGGCGTTCGACGGCGAAATCCACTTGGAAGAAGGCACGACGATGTTCGACACGACGGCGACGAATGCCGACGTGAGCATCGACGCGGGCGCGACGATGGCGTTCTACGGCGTTTCCGACGCGGGCGATCTGGCGAAAAGCGTTTCCGACACGGGAACGCTCGCGATCGCGGGAACGCTTTCGACCGACGACATGACGACTTTCGAAAAGTTCGACGGAAAGATTTCCGCAAGTGGCGACACGGGCGTGGTCTATGCGAGCGGCGCGCTCGCCGACTGGCTCGACAACGGCGCGGCGGGAACGTCGCGCACGCTCGCGCTCGCCGACGGCGGCACGATTTCCGATCGTGAAACGTCGGCGGCGATTAAGCTGTCGAGCGTTTCTTTGGAAAGCGGAACGGGCACGCTGAACGGCGATGCGGGAACGTCGCTGACCGTGAAAGAAGTCGCGGCGGTTGCGGGAACGGAGCTCGATCTCAGCGGTATCGGCACGCTCGGCAGCCTGAACTTCGCGGAAGAAAACGACGCGAACACACTCGCGCTTCAAAGCGGCGCGAAATGGACGCTGAACGGCGCGGGCTCGAACATCGCGCACGCGGACGTGTTCGAGGGAGCGACGCTCACGGTCAAGAACGCCGACGCACTTGCGGACGCAAGCGTGTATGTGGAAGAAAGCGCGACGCTCGCGTTCGCGGCGAACGGAACTTACGCCAACGACATCGGCATCGGCGGCACGTCCGGCTCCATCGTTTCTGCGGCTGCGGGAACGACGGTCGCGCTGACCGGAGAATTTTCGGAAAAGGGCGGCGATGCGTCGACGCTCATTTTGACCGCAAACGCCAACGCAACGCTGACGGTCAACGATTCCGTGTTGCGCAATTTGCCGAACTCGGAACTTGCGCTGAATGCGGCGGCGGGCGCGAAAATCGCGATTGACGTGAGCGCGGCATCTGCACTCAGCGGCGATTCCGCAACGCTTTCCGGCGCGGGAACGACGGAATTTGCCGTCGCGACCGACGCGACGCTGACGCTTTCCGGCGACCTCGGTGCCATCGGCGACGTCGTCGCTTCGGGCGCGGGAACGATTCGAATTGAAGACGCAACTTCGCTTGCCGCTTCGGCAGGCGGCGCGGGAACGCTGTCCGTCGGAGCCGACGCGACGGCGGAAATCGGTTCGGCGAATTTGTCTGGATTTACGCTGACAGGCGAGGGTAAGGCGACGCTTTCCGGCGCATCGCTCGGCGGCATCAGCAATG
The DNA here is from genome assembly GCA_964633895.1 of uncultured Enterobacteriaceae bacterium. Taxonomy (GTDB): domain Bacteria; phylum Verrucomicrobiota; class Verrucomicrobiia; order Opitutales; family UBA953; genus Spyradosoma. Next base: position 4,433 of record CAZWIK010000010.1, read on the forward strand.
CCGGAAACGTGAAAATCGATGCCGGCACGACGACCGTCAAAGGAAGCATTTCCGGCAGCGCGATCGCGTTCGCCTCGGCTTCTGCGAAATTGGCAATCGCTTCTTCGAATGCCGTCAACGTGACGGGAACGACGCTGAGCGGCGAGACGGTTACGCTCGTGAACTCTGGCTCGGGCGCCGTGAATTACGCGTCCGACAGTAGCTTCAGCGCGGAGACGACGACGTTGGTGCTCGATGCCGGCTACGGCATCTCGGGCGGCATTGTCAACGCCGCGTTCTCCGGTTCGCTGACGAAAATCGGCGACGGCACGTGGACGGTCTCGGATTACACGTTGGGCGATTCCGCAGGTCAAAAATTGACCGTGAATGACGCGGGAACGCTGATTTGGCAAGGCGCGAAGTTCGGCGATTCCGCCTCCGACGCGGAAATCGCGATCGCGTCCGGCGCGACGTTGCAGCTTCGCGGACTTGCCGGAACGGAAGACCGTTTCAGCGGCGAAATCGACGGGAGCGGCACTTTGCAGGTTTACGGCACGGGAACGGAGGCGACGCCGCTGACGTTGGACGTGTCGGCGACCGCCGGCTCCGAATGGCGCCTGCGCGTTTCCGGCGGCAGTCATGTGGAAGTGCTTTCTACGCTTCCGGGCGCGTTGCTGGTCGAGGGCGCGGGAACGGTTGCCGACCTCGTGCTTTCGTCGGATACCGAGATGACGCATCAGTTGTTTGTCGGACAACAGGCGACGTTGAAGAAAACGGGCGACGGCACGTTGACGCTCGGCAATTCGACCCCGCAGCACCAGGTGTCGGGCGGCATCGTTTCCGTCGAAGCGGGAGCACTCGTCCAAGCCGCAGACGTTACGTGGATCTCCAGTTCCTCCCTCGAGGTCGCGGAGGCGGGAACGTTCACGGTGCTTCTCGATGCCGAGACCAGCGCGACGCGCAACGGCTCGCGCATTTCCGGCACGGGAACGCTTAACTTTACCGGCACCGGCGCCAACGGCTACGAGCTTTCCGGCGCGCTCGGAGCCTTCGCGGGGACGGCGAACATCGCGACCGACGCGAAAGTCGCGCTCACCGGATCGCTGTTCGGCTCCGCCGCGACAATCGATGTCGCCGACGGCGGCGAACTCAAAATCGCCATTTCGTCGAAATCGACAGCCGCGCACACGTTGACGAATCTTTCTGGCGCGGGAACGCTGATCATCGATACGCCGTTCGATTCGTATATCTACACGACGACTTACGATTATGACGCGGACAACACGTTCGAGGGAACGATCGACGTGCGCTCCGGCGTGCTTTCGGTAAAGGCGAGCGATGCGTTAGCCCTCGCCGCGACAAGCGTTCTCGTCGGCGAAAACACTTCCGCCGATGGAATTTACGGGGAAAAGGCGGTTTACGGTGAAACGTCGAGGGGCGCGGGCATCGTGCACGGCGCGTTTCTCCGCATCGATGCCGATTCGGGCGATTATGACGCGACGCACCTGCTTTCGGCGGGCGGCGATAAATACGCGTTCTCCGACAACGGCGGCGTGATTTTCGCGGACGGAAACTATTCCGTCGCCGGCAATTTCGGCGCGGGCGGGCTTTTCGTCACGGAACGCGGCGCGACGCTCGCGGTTTCCGGCACGGCGCAGATCGCCGCGGACGTTTTCGTTGCCTCCGCTTCTACGCTGAAGGTCAATGCTACGGCGGCGACGGCATCCGCTTCGGCGGGAACGTCCGTCGCGCGGCTCTTTTCGGCGGACGACGCGCCTTCCTCATCGGCGTCGGGGAACGCGGCGATCAGCGGCGACTTTACGCTGAACGGCACGTTGGCGCTTTATGTCAACGATTCGACCGACTTGGATTCGGCGTTGCTCGACGTCGGCGGCGACACGACAATCAACACGGACAACGGCACGGGCGCGAATCAGGCGAAAATCGAAATTTACGGAGACGTTTCCGCGGACTCGCTCGCAGGAATAGTCGTGCTCGGCGGCAAAAACACGCAGGACGGCGATCTTGACGACATCGTTTCCGTGGAGACCGCTCAGGGCGAAAAGCTCACGGTAACGCGGGATCGGGAAGGGCAGATCGTCTGCTACGGCTCGGACATCTACAGCGCGCCGTCTGGCTTGTCCGAGCTTTACGCGGCGATCGCCAACGGCAGTTCGACGTCTCCGCTTTGGAGCGATTATTTGAAAAACAATCTCGCGGATGCGGATCTGACGACGGAGCGCCTCGTGAAACTCTCTCCGATTTCGTTCGGCGCGCTGGTCGAAATGCAGAGCGGGTTCGCGGCGATCGAGAACGATCTGCTGCGGGAACGCCTCGAACAGCGGCGTTACGAACGCGCGTTCGCGAACGACGGGCACACGCAGTTCAAGCCGTTCGTCAATGTCGTCGGATCGACCCGCGAGGGCGACGGCGACGGTTCGGATTCTTCCAATTACGACATCACGCACGCGGGCGTGCTGGGCGGCTTCGACGTCGCGGTTTCGTCCAACACGATTTTCGGCATCAGCCTCGGTCTCGACTGGGCGAAAGCGGATCTGAACGACGACGCCGGAAAGCACGAGGGCGACGGCGTCCGCCTCGGCGTTTACGGAATGTCCGTCTTCGGGAACGCGTATTTCGGCTACGGCTTGAGCGCGGGAGCGACGTCGTTCGAGACGAAGCGGCACTCCGGCTACGAGGGCGAAACGCTGCACGGCGACACCGACGGGAACGACGTCAACGCGTCGTTGCTCTTCGGCGCGGGCTGGACGCTCAGCAAGGCGGCGGGCATCGACCTCGCGCCGTATGTCGGTCTCGATCTCGGCTACGCGCGCGTGAAATCGTTCTCGGAAACGGGAGGCGGCGAAACCGCGCTCGACGTGGACGACATCGAGCGGTGGTCCCTGCGCGGGAAAATCGGCGCGTCGCTGAACTGGCGCGCGACGGATTTCCTGCGGATCGGCGTCGAGGCGGCGTTCACGCACGAATTCCTCGATTCGGACATCGACATCGACGCGGAATTCTCGTCGGGCGGTCTCGCGGGAACGGCGTTCTCGTCAACGGCGTATCTGATGGACGAAAACACGATTCAGGTCGGGCCCCGCATCGATTTACGCATCGACGACACGTGGTCGGTCAGCGCCGCATACACGTTCGAGACGGATCTGGACGACACGATGGCGCACACCGCGAACATCGGCGTCCGCGCGCGCTTCTGAGCGCGCCGCGAATTCGCCGCAGAGCGGTGGCGATAAGCAAAAAAATTAAGAATAAAACAAAACCCAGTCACGATGAACCCGGAAACGCTTAATTGGCAGGAAGTCGTATCCGGATGGTCGTTTACGTGCGGCGGCGAAGCTCCGCCGGACGGTTTGGCGGCGAGTGTCGTCCCGTCTGTTTTAAAGAGTTCGGACGGGCTGTTTGAGATTACGACGGTTTCATTCGGATTTTCTGGAACAGCACCGTATCATCAGCAAAAGTTTACGGCGGAATTTTCATTTTCTATCTCCGCAACGGCGAATTTCTATGAAATTTCTGTTTCGTCTGACGATACGGCAACCGTAAAGCTCGGGGGCGTTGATTTTGTTTCCTCTCGCCTTTTCAAAAGCGGCGTAGCGTCTTCTTCTTATGCGGATGAGGCATCTGCGCTTCCGAAAATTTCAGGAACGTTTGAAACGATCGGAGGTCCATATTCGCTTTCGGTAACAATTGCGCTGAAACGTTTTATCGGTGCAGAATGGGTGCTCAGTGAGGAGTGGACGGAATCCGATCCATATGAGATAAAAACGGCGACGCTTTCGTTTAGCGGGAGCGCGCACGCCGACACGTTGGGCTTTTCGTGGAAGAGTGCTTTATGCAATATCGACGGCGGGAATTGGGTGGAGATCAGCGTGGAGGCGGACGACGAAGCGACTGTTTCCGCCGGCGAGTATTCCGTAACGGCAACGGCGAATAAGTCCGCAACATTTAGTTCCGATTGGATTGAGACCGCGCCGACTGCGTTCCCGCTCTCTGTCTCCTATCGTAACGTCGGCGGCTCGTATCGTCTCTCTGTGACAATAACCGTAAAGCGATCGCTAAGGAGGCTGATGTTGGGGTTTCTGTATACCCCGCCAGCAGAGGATGAAGAGGGAGTCCAGGATTTTTCATTTCCGATTTCGTTGCGTAGAATAATAGGTGTCGGAGAGTCGATTTGCGTTTATTCGTTAAAACGAAACACATTGGATCCACTTGGAGAAATCACGAAGGTGCGTTTAAAATATCCGCAAGGAGAAAAGTTTATTTCAGGAGAAGGAAACGAGTTGTGTATTGACGGGATCAATTTTATTCAAGAAGGCTCGACCCTAATATCGGCAAATTTTACAGATGGCGAAATTATAAAAGAAAAAATAGACGTTCTTTTCCCCCGAGAACAAAAGGGCAAAGAAATAGCACTTAGAGAATATCTTCTAAAAGAGGATGGACGTGCGTTTACTCAGGAGGAATTAACGAGTCAGGATCCGGAAGTGCAAGAAATGGTTGCCGAGGCGAGGAGTTTGCGTCCGGGCGAAATACGAACTTATCAAGTAAAGTTAGTTGAACCAGAGGGGGTTTCTTTTTCTGGAATTGAGATATGGGAATGCACAGGAACATGTGAGGTTTCAGGAATATTTGCTGATGCGTCTTATTTCCTGGAATCGTGGAGAATTCATATGCCAACTGCGGGATTACTTCCAATCCATCCTTCGTATAATTTTTGGGAAGATGATGTAGGATTGGCTCTTCACAAATTACCGGACAATTATGAGGATTTTCCAATAGGGGCGGTTTTAGGCACGATGATTTGGACAATTCCAACACGTTGGAATGTTTACTCTACTTACCTGACTGATCCGATGCGGAAAGACCGTGTGAGCGCACTTGAAGCCTCAAATGATGATCGAGAATTTTTAGGTGAATTTTCATTTAAAAGTATTCAGACGATGGTTTGTTTGCGAACTGCGACGGGAATAAAAGTTGTTGTGTCTAAAAAGCATTTGGAAAGCGGCGGGAATGTATAAAAACCGGATATTCGTTTTCGGATTTTTGTCGCTTTTTGCATGTTGCGCGGATATGGCGTCTGCGCTTCCCGAGCGTGGTTCCGGGTATATACCGGCACGGAAAAACGGGTTGACGGGTTCCGGACCGGTAATGCCCGGAAGCCCGTCCGAGACCACGCGCAAATATATGAAAATCGTGTTCGGAGTTCGTCCGCTTCCGTTTTACGAAGAAGAGGTTCGCACGAAGCTCGACGAAGAGACCGTAGATGCGTTTTTTGAAGCGAACAAGAACCTTGTTTCGGAATTGCGCGGATGGAAGATCTCTTTTGAAGATTTTTGTCGAGCCACGGAATGGCGACAGAGCGTCGCCTGTTTGGATTTTGTTGCGAAAAATCGGTTAATTCTCGAGCTGAATTCAAAGAAGTATAAAAAAATCGCTCCGGAAATCGCGCACGCGCAGTTTCTTTTGAGCTTGGATTTGGCGGAAGAGCAACTTTCCGAAGCATTTCTTAGCGAAGAAAATAGTGAAAAAGCCTACGGACCGATAATCGACTGGTATCGGAAATACGGGAATAATGATTTGGCGGCGGAAATGGCAATCTTTTTTTCGGAACGGCAAAAATATTTGGCGAAACATCAGAAATCTCTTCGCGCGCGGCTATTCCGCGAGGCGGTTTTTTGGTATGCGGATAATCCGGAAGGGCGAAGCGAACTTGTTGCAAAATACCCTCATGTTTTTGCAGAGGACGAACCTTTGTCGGCTTCCGCAGAATCGGACGTCTTTCTTATCGAATAGAATCGTTTGAAAAAAAGTGGAAAATAACGGCAAGGTTTTTCGGTTCGCGCTTTTCTCGGTCGTTGCGCTGGCGCTTGAAAAGAAGAAACGCGAGTTGTTTTATGACGTGCGAAAGCGTCTCGCCGCCCGTGTAATTCGGGGCTTAAGAGAACCGGAGTATTCTTTGCCGGTAGAAGATTTCGTCGGGGTGCTTACGGTTGCTTACGCTGAAAACTTAGACGAAGCCGTTTCGCTTTACGAAGAAAGTTCGATTTCACAAAAAAACGACATGGGGCAAGGTGTCTGAGGTTTATAAAAGGTTTCCTTTGACGCACAACAATCCTACGGCAGACAATAAACGGCGTGTTTACGAACTTATTCGCGATGCGGGAATTCGGTGGGAACAGCGGCGCGCGGCTGCCGATTGAGCGGGAACGGAAGAGCGAAAAACGCTTCCGTTCCCGTGTTGCGCTTTGCGCGGCGAGCCGTTAGGCTTTTGCTTCCCATGAAAATCGCAAAAAACACGGTCGTCGCTTTCGATTACGTTCTGAAAGACAAGGACGGCAAAATTCTGGATTCTTCCGAAGGGCGCGAGCCGCTGGAATATCTGCACGGCGCGGGCAACATCATCGTCGGGCTTGAAAAGGAGATGGAAGGTCTCGCCGCCGGCGACAAAAAGCACGTCGAGGTCGAGCCGGAGGAAGGTTACGGTGCGGTCGATCCCGGTCTCATCATCGAAGCCGCGCGGAAAAACATCGAGTTCGCGGGAACGATCGAGCACGGAATGCGTTTTCATGCGCAGGACGGGAGCGGCGGCATGATCGCGTTCACCGTCGTCGGCGTGGACGGCGACAAAATCAAACTCGACGGGAATCATCCGCTCGCGGGCGTCAAACTTTTCTTCGACGTGGAAATCCGTTCCGTGCGCGAGGCGGCGGAGCAGGAAATCTACGCGAAAAGCCCGAGGAGCCAGGAATCCTGCTCGTGCGGCGGCGGCTGTTCCTGCGGCTGCGGCGAAGACGACGAAGATGACGGCTGTTGCGGGGGCGAATGCTCGTGCGGTTGCGGGCATCACCGCTGAAAAACCGTTCCCGCAGTCCGTTTTCCCCCCTGCGGTTCGACGGTTTCCGTTCCCGCGCGGGAACGTGCGCGTTCCCGTTTTGCCGCTTGCGTTGCGCGAGCCGTTTGTGATTAAATACACGGAAATCCTATGACCAAAGAAGAAATTGACGCTTTAATTTTAAAAAACCCGGAGCTTTCGTCCATTCGCGAAAAATTGGAGGCGATGAAAATCGGTGCCTACTGTATGCACCGCGCGTGGGGACTGGGAAAGATCACTGGATACGATGCCGCCGCCGAGCGGCTTCTTGTCGATTTCCCGGAAGTCGGAAAAACCGCGCACCGGATGGATCCGGGCTTCTGCGCGGGCAAACTCGAGATCCTGCCGGAAAACCATTTGCTCGTCCGCAAGCACACCGATTCGGCGACGATCGAAAAACTTATCAAGAGCGATCCCGTCCAGCTCGTTAAGGAAATCCTAGCGGTCGCTCCCGACCATAAAATGACGGCGACGGAAATCGAGCTGGTGCTCGGTCGTCTGCTCGGTCCCGCGAAGATGAAAAAATGGTGGGCGACGACGAAGAAGGCGTTGCAGAAAGATCCGTCCGTCGGCGTTCCCGCGAAGAAGGAAGGCGAATTCGAGCTTCGGGACAAAGACGACGAAGTCAGCCCCGAACGCGAAATTCTCGAAGAATACTACCGCAACAAGAATCCGAAGAAAAAAATTCTTCTCGCGGAAAAACTCTTTCAGTTCTCGTCCGTCAAAGCGGACGACGAGCTCCCGCAGTCCGACCCGAACATGCCGCAGCCGCTTCACCACTACAAGGCGAGCGATCCGGAAATCGTGGAGGACCTGCACAAGATTTTCGAAGAACTCACGGACGCGATTCACGCGGCGAAGCGCCTGACGAAGGCGGAATGCCTCTACGGGCTCTGGGTGCGCAACGACCTTTGCCGCTTTTTCAAGGAAGACGTGGATTCGCTCGAACCGACGTCGAGATCCGTCATTCTTTCCTGTTCGCAGGAAGATCTTAACGAAGTCGCGCGCCAGATTCCGCAGACGCCCGCGTGTCTGAAACGTCTGCTCGATTTGCTTTCCCGCGTTTACGAGGAAGACGGCGAGTGGAAAAACGTCACGCTGAAACTGCTGGAAGACAGCACGGGAAAATTCACGGGCGAGTGCGTCGCGTTCCTCGTGGATCGGGGCGAAGACAAATTGCTTTCCTGCAAATTGCTGGAATGGCTCGACGGGCAGGCGTTGCGCAGCCCCGTGCTGAGCTGGATCATCAAAAACCGCAATTCGCGCAAATATCAGAAAATTATCCGCCCGCTGATGACGCATCGCCTTCTCAGCGCAATCCTTTACGCGATCGACCGCGAGGCGGTGATGTCCACGACGAACCGCCGCATCCAGCTCGCGGAGGAACTCAGCGACGACTACGGGCTGATTCCGGATTTGCTCGAAGACGCGAACGAGGAAATCGCGCGCGACCTCGCGCAGGCGCTGAATCTCAATCAGGGCTTCGAGCCGCTGATGAAAAAATCGCTGCTCGCGCGCTTCATCAAAATTTATCCGCGCATTCAATCTCTGCTTTCCGGCGGGAACGTCGATGAAGACGAGCCGGAAGTCTCGACCGCGCTCATCGTCTCGGAATGGTCGTTGCGGGAACGACGCAACGAACTCGAGGACATCATCAAGGTGCAGATTCCCGCGAACAAGGAAGCCATCGCGATTGCGAAGGAACACGGCGACCTCAAGGAAAACTCCGAATACAAGATGGCGCGGCAGGATCAGGAAACGTTGCTCGCCCGCAAAGGGTTGCTCGAATCCGAGCTGGGACGCGCACACGTCACGGACTTTTCCGATACGCCGACGGACAAAGTCGGCGTCGGCTCGGTCGTCGAAGTCGTTCCCACGAGCGGCGTTCCCGTCGTTTATACGATTCTCGGCGCGTGGGATTCCAATCCCGAGAAAAATATTCTTTCCTACAAAACGCCGCTTGCGCAGAAGCTCATCGGCAAAACGGTTGGCGACGTCGTGGAGACGTTCGTCGACGGGAACAAGGAAACCTGGACGCTCAAATCGATGTCGCGCTGGGTCGACCGTTCCCCGAAATAAATTTCCAGCGGGAACGTGACTGTCGTTTCCGTTGGTTTTTTCATGTGTTTTCCTCCCTCGCCGGCAACGGCGGGGGAGGTCTTTTTTTATGCCGCGCGCAAACTTTTCCTTGCTGAAAGCGTGTTTTATCCGCAAAATCCCGCTATCATATTCCCCGTTTATCCCCCTAACCGTGATCAAGTAAGAAGCCAAATCAGCCATGATTAAAAAACTGCTGTCAATTGCCGCAATCGGATTGAGCGCGCTGAACGCTTTGGCGACGCCAGTCGTCGTCGAATGGAAAACTCCGGAAAAGATGCCCGCAGCCGTGGCGCGTCCGTTCGGCGGATTTCTGCCCGACGGAAAATTCATCGTCGCGGGCGGCTCCGATTTTTCGGAAGGTCAGAAAATTTACACGCGCGAGATTTTCGTGCGCGACGGCGAATGGAAAAAAATCGGGGAACTGCCGAAAAATATCGCGGAAGGCGCGTCTGCGGAAACGCCGCTCGGGCTTTTCTGCGTCGGCGGGACCGACGGGAACGCGTCGTTCTCGGAAGCGTTCCTGCTGGACGCCGCCGGAAAGATTTCTCCGCTCCCGCCGTTGCCCGAAGCCCTCGTCATGGGCGCCGCAGCGGCAGACGGGAACACGGTTTTCGCGGTGAACGGCAACCGCGTCTGGACGATGAATCTCGCCGCGGCGGATCGGAAATGGATCCGCCTGCCGGATCTGCCGGGCTCTCCCGCGCGGAAGCAAATGGTCGCCGCCGTCCAGAACGGAGACCAGAAGGAAAAACTCTTGCTCGTCTTCGGCGGATTCGACGAAAACGGCGCACTCGCGGACGGCTACGGTCTCGTGCTTTCCGATCCGACCGCGTGGAAGGTGCTCGCGACCCTGGAACGCCATTCGACAATCGGCGCAGCCTTTCTTCCGAGCGGGAATCAGCACGTGCTGCTCATCGGCGGCTACGGGTTCGACGGCTGGAACGACGCCGTGAAGAAAATCTCCGCCGGCGAAACGCCGTCCTCGGATCCGCAGGTGCTGGGCTGGCAGCGCGACGTGCTCGCGTATAACGCCGTGACCAACGCGTGGTGCGTTTACGGGCAGCTTGCGCCCGACGATTTTCCGCGTTGCGGCGCGGCGGCGGGTCTGCGCGCGGGCAAGACGCCGGAAGAATACTCGCTCGTGATCGCGGGCGGGGAAAAAGCGCCGCGGGAACGCACGGCGACCGTGTCGACCGCGAATTTCCGCAAGGAGGCGAAATTCGGTGCGATGGCGTGGCTCGTCGTCGGCATTTACGCGTGCTTTATGGCGGGAATGGCGTGCTTCTTCATTTTCAAAAAGAAAGACGAGAACGATTATTTCCGGGGCGGGAACCGCATCCCATGGTATGTCGCGGGAATGTCGATTTTCGCGACGATGCTTTCCTCGATCACGTTCATCGCGATCCCGACGCAGGCCTACCTCGCGGACTGGCGTTATTTCCCGATGGCGATCTGCATTTTCGCGATCGCGCCGGTTGCCATTTTCTATTACCTACCGTTTTTCTGTCGGCTGGGAATCACGTCCGCCTACGAATATTTGGAAAAACGCTTCAATCTCGGCGTCCGCCTCTTCGGTTCCGCCGCGTTCGTCGTGTTCATGGTCTGCCGCGTGGCGGTGGTCACGCTTCTTCCCGCGATCGCGCTCAATGCCGTCACGGGCGTTTCGATCGACGCGTGCATTCTGATCTGCGGGATTCTGACGATGATCTACTGCTCGCTGGGCGGGCTCGAGGCGGTGATCTGGTCGGACTTCATTCAGGGCATCGTCCTGCTCGGCGGCGCGATTTCCGTGCTGGTCATTCTCATCATGAAGACGGGCGCTCCAGGCGAACATTTCACGACGTTCTGGAACGTCGCGACGGAGTATGAGAAAAATACAATGTGGGATTTTCGCTTTATTCTCACGCAACCGGTGCTTTGGGTCGTGCTCGTTCAGGGCGTCGTCTCCAACCTCTCGTCCTACACGTCCGACCAATGCGTCATTCAGCGCTACATCGCGACGCCCGACGAGAACGCGACGAAGCGTTCGATCTGGTTCAACGGCGTGATGAGCGTTTTCGCTTCCGTGATTTTCTACGGGATCGGCACGGCACTGTTCACGCACTATCACACGACGCCGGCGATGATGGACGTCACGATGCCGAAATCCGACTCCGTGTTCCCGATCTTCATGGCGACGGAGCTTCCGTGGTGGCTCGCGGGACTGGTCATCGCCGCCATTTTCGCGGCGACGATTTCGACGCTTTCCGCGAATCTTTCCTCCGCTTCGACGGCGGTCGTCACGGACTTTATCAAGCGCTTCAATCCGACGATTTCCGGAAAATCGCAGATCCGCGCCGGACAGATCTGCACGTATGTCGTCGGGCTGCTCGGCATCTTCGCCGCGCTCTCGCTGGCGCGCATGGAATCCCGCGCGCTTTTCGATAACTTCCAGGAATTCATCGCGATGCTGACCGCCGGGCTGACGGGGCTGTTCTTCATGGGCGTCTTCATGCCGCGCGTGAAAGGGCTCGCGGCGGTCATTGGGCTCACGGCGAACTACATCGTCTGCTTCGGCTTCAAGCTGTTCTGGATGCCGTTCCATCCGTTCCTGCTCGGCGGGATCGGGCTCGTCGTCTGCATTCTCGTCGCGTGGCTCTGCTCGTTCGTTATCCGCGAGAAAGGGCACGATCTGGCGGGTCTTACGCTGAAAACGTTGAAGCCGCTGAAAAAATAAATTCCGGAAAAAACTCCGGAATTTCGCGTGCGCGCGGGAACGCAGGTTTCCGCGCGTTTCCGTGACGAGCCCCGCCGTTTTCCCCGTGGCAGCGGCGATTTTTTTCGCTTCACTCTTGGCGGCGGGAACATCACACTTGCCAGAAAGCATCTATGATGAGCCATTCCAATGATCGGGTCTTAACGCGCGACGTGGAAGCGACGGTCGTTCCCTCCGGCGATCCGGCGCTGCTTCCCGCGGGAACGCAGGTCAACATCACACATCGCCTCGGCGGAAATTTTACGGTGGTCTGCGAGGTCGGAATGTTCCGCATTCCGGGAAAAGATTATGACGCGCTCGGCGAACCTGCGCCCGACGCGGCGCGCCTTTCCGAAGGCGAGACGACGGCTTACGGCTCTTTCGGAACGGCGGCGCACCCCGGACATGCGGGGGCACCCGACGTCGATGCAATCTGGGCGGAGCTCCGCAACGTTTACGATCCCGAAATTCCGGTGGACGTCGTCAATCTCGGGCTGATCTACAAGCTGGAAGTGCTCCCGCTCGGGAACGACCGCTGGTGCGCGCAGATCGCGATGTCGCTAACCGCTCCCGGCTGCGGCATGGGGCCCGTCATCGCGGAAGACGTGCGCAACCGCGCGCTTTCCGTGCCCGGCGTGCACGAGGCACGCGTGGAAATCGTCTGGGAGCCGCCGTGGACGCAGGACATGATTTCCGAAGAGGGAAAAATGGAGCTCGGATTGATTTGAACGCGAACGGATTTTCGAAAAAAATCGACGCGGGAACGCTCGCCGCCCGCCTGCGGGAACGCGGCTGCACGTTTCGCGTTTTCTGCGTCGGCGAAACGGACAGCACGAACGACGACGCGGCAAAGATGCTCGCCGCGGGAACGCCGCCGGACGGAATTTTCGCCGTCGTCGCCGACACGCAACGCGCCGGACGCGGTCGCGCCGGAAGGAAATGGGCGAGTGCGCAGAAGGGCAATCTTTATCTTTCATGCGGATTCCGTCCTGACGTCCCGCCCGCGCGGTTGGCGAATTTCACGCTTTGGCTCGGCGTCGCCATCGCGAAGATGCTGCGGGAAAAATTTGGCGTTCCCGCGTGCGTGAAATGGCCGAACGACATTTTCTGCGGATCGAAAAAAATCGCGGGAATGCTCACGGAAGCACGGCTGGATTCCGCGCGCGTGCGCAGCGTCGTTTTCGGTCTCGGGCTGAACGTCAATCTCGATCCCGAAACCTTGCCGGAGGAGGTGCGCGGAATCGCCGCGTCGATGCGGAGCGCGCTCGGTTCGGAAAAACCGCTCGACGTGAATTTCGTCTGCGCAGAAACGCTTTCCGCAATCGAAGCCGCCTACGAAAAATTTCTTTCGGGAGAACACGCGTCCGCGCTGGCGGCGCTTTGGCAGGATTTCGACATGCTCAACGGAAAAGCCGTTCGCGCCGTTTACGGGAACGAGGAAATTTCGGGAACGGCGTGCGGCATCGATACGTCCGGACGTATTAAAATAACGGATACGACGGGAACGCTCCGCGCGTTTTCCGCCGGCGACGTTTCGCTGCGCAAGGATTTCTGACTGCGTTCCCGCGGCGCGAAACGGTCGCGGAAATAAAAAAGCGTTCCCGCGCGAGAACGCTTTTTTTCGCGGCAAACGCGGCTCAAAACGAAACGGCAAAGACGGCGATCGCTTTGACGAGCGTCGTGATCGCGGAAACCTGCGCCGTCGTCACGGGCTTGTTGGTCTTGATGACGGCGAGCGTTTCCCCGACTTCATGGTCGATCGGCGCGGCGATGTTTTCGATGTTGATTTCCGCGTCGCCGAGCACGCTCGCGATGCGCGCGAGAACGCCCGGACGGTCGGCGTAGCGGACGAACAGAAGATGCCCGCGCAGGTCGAAATACAGGCTTTTGAATCCGTCGATCTGCGAAACGATCGGCGCGTCTTCGGCGACGATCCCGCGCACCGTCGTCGTGTGATAATGCCCGTCGCCTTCCGTGAAGATTTCGAGCGAAACGGAATCCTCCTCGACGTTCCCGCTGAGCGGTTCCCGCGCCGTGTAGACGATCCCGTGTTCCTTGAGCGAGCGTTCCGCGTCCGGCGGCACGAGATTCGTTTCGGATTCGGGGAGAAGCCCCTCCTGGATTTTCGGCGTGAACCATTTGCGGAATTCCCGCAAGCTTCCGGAAAACGTGCAGTTCGCCTTGCGTATCGGACGGTTCCCGCCGACGAGCCGCGCGAGCGTCGAAAGCATTTTCGCGAGGCGGAGCTGTGTCGGATTCAGCCCCTGCGGCGTTTCCGCGTTGACGACGCAGGACGTGTCGCCGTTGTCGAAATACGCGATCGCTTCTTCCGCCGCGCGCTTCGCCGCCGTGAAATTCGCTTCCTTCGTGCTTGCACCGAGATGCGGAAGAATCAGATCCGCGATGGCGGCGGACGGCTTCTCGCCCTCGGCGTCCTTCGGGTGGACGTCCGTGGCGTAAAGAATTTTTTTCCCGGCGGCTTTGAGTTCGGCGAGCGCGTCTTCATCGACGATTCCGTAGCGCGCGCAGTTCACGAGAATCGCGCCGTCTTTCATGCGGGAAAGCAGATCCTTTGAAACCAGGTTCCGCGTTCCCGCGCCGCCGGGAACGTGCAGAGAAATCACGTCGGCTTCCTCGAAGATCCGTTCGAGCGAGACGGGACGGACGCCGATGTTGATCGCGCGTTGCTTGGCGAGAAAGTGATCGTAGCCGAGCAATGTCGGCTCGAAGCCCTGAAGCCGCTTCGCGAGAAGCCGTCCGACGTTGCCGAGCCCGATGATGCCGACGGTTTTTTTCGTCAGTTCCCGCCCCATGAAATTTTTCTTTTCCCAGCACCCCGCGCGCGTCGAGACGTCTGCGGGAACGAGATGACGGAAACAGGCGAGCACCATCGCGACGACTTCTTCGGCGACGCCGTTGGCGTTCGCTCCGGGCGTGTTCATCACGTCGATGTTCTTTTTGCGCGCGTAAACGATGTCGATGTTGTCGAAGCCCGCTCCCGCGCGGATCACGAGCCGGAGTTTCGGGAGCGCGTCGATAATTTCCGGCGTCACTTTTTCGCTGCGCACGATGACGATTTCCGCGTCCGGGTGTTCGGCGGCGAGCTGTGCGAGAGGCGCGTCCGCATTTTGAAAAACTTCGTAGCCCTGCGCCGCCAGCGTTTTCGCCGCGACGCCATCGAGCTTGGTTGGAATGAGAACTTTTTTCATGAAGGTAAGAAAATGAATTTTCCGCGCGCGGCGTCAGGATTTTTTCCTGCCGCGGGGCGGCGATTTTTTCTTCGGCGTGCCTTTTTTGCAGTCGTTCCCGTGGCTTTTGCAGGTGCAGTTCGGGCAGTGCGCCGTGATTTGGAGGTGCTGGGAAATGAACTGAAGCCCGTTTTTTTCGGCGACCGCTCTGCCGTACCAGTCCATGAACGGCGCGTCGAATTCGATGATTTTTTCGCAGTTGTCGCAGACGATGTGCCCCTTGAACGTTCCCGCGTTGCGCGTGCTTTCGTAATATTTGAAATCGCGCCCGATGTTCAGCTCGCTGATGATTCCGCTGGCGATCAGCGCGGGAAGCGAGCGGTAAACCGTCGCACGCGAGACGGACGGATCGCGCTCCCGCGCCGCGAGAAGCAGATCTTCCGCCGTGAAGTGCCCGGGCGTCTCGTATGCCGCGCTCCAGATCGCTTTCCGCTGTTGCGTGTTGCGGAGACCGTGCGCGGCGAACAGCCGGGGGAAATCCAGGCGGTTCGGCGAGGGGCGTGCGGGCGTTTTGGGGCTGGCGGAATTCATAAACAAAAATGAAACTTTCCGAGAGAAGATGCGGCAAGGAAAAACCGCGAGGAATTTCCGTTGCCCGCGCATGGGCTTTAAGTCAAAATCCCCGCAACGATGTCGATTTTCCCGCGCATAAAAAAAAGCGTCGCGTTCGCGGCGATCGCGTTTTCCGCCGCATTCGCTTCGGGCGAAACCGTTTCTCCGGAAAGCGCGGTAGCGACGGACGTCCCCGCGGCGGGAACGCTTTCCGCCGAAGACGAAAAGAACCTGCGGATCGCGACGGCGGAAAGCGCGCTGCGCGCTGGCTTGCCGTCGCTCGCGGCGGAACTCGCGCGGAGGGAACTCGACGACAAGACGCTTTCCAACGCGGAACGAAGCCAACTTCTGACGACGCTCTCCAGCGCGCAGCTCGCGCTCGGCGATTACGCGACGGCGGACGCTTCGTCGTCCGAAATCGTCGGAAATTCTCCCCGCAAACGGCTTCTCCGCGCATTCGCCGCGCTCGGTCAATCCCGGGTCGCGGACGCGCAAGACGCGCTCGACGGTCTGACGGCGGAGGCGTTCCCGCCGCAGGAACGCGCGTGGTTTTTTCTCGCGCAGGCTCTTTCCGCGAGTTTTCTCGAAAAAAAGACCGAGGCGGACGCGGCGTTTTCCGAAGCGGAAAAAAATTCGCTGCGGGCGGCGGATCGCGCACATTTCGAATTTCTGCGCCGCTGGGCGGAAGTCTTCGCGGGTTCCGCCGTTCCCGCCGAGGAATTGGAACAGCTGAAAGCCGCGCGCGAAGCCGCCCGCGGCACGCCGGATTTCGCGGACGCGGGAAAACTCTACGTCGTCGCGCTCGCGAAGAGCGGGGATCGCGCGGGAGCGCTCGCCGCGTTGCGGGAAACGACGCCCGTTCCCGCGTCGTCCGCCGCGGATTTCGCTCTGCTGGAAGGATTGCTCGCAGAAGACGCGGGGAGCGACGTCGCGCGCGCGGCGTTCGAGCGCGTGATCGCGCTGCGTCCGGCGCGTTCCCGCCAGTCCGCGGCGTTTTCCGGACTTCTGCAGGGCGTCCGCGCGCTCTTGCGCGACGGGAAAAAAGAAGAGGCGATTCTCGCGGCGAACGGTATCGAAAAAACGCTGGACGGCTACGCTCCCGACGAACGCGTGCGGGATCTCGAACTTTTCACGCGGATGCGCATCGCGTATGAAATCGGAAATCTCCGCCTCGCGGAATCTTTCGCGGAGGAACTCAATTCGCGTTTTCCGGCGAGCCCGTTCGTGCAGGATTCGCTTCGACTGCTCGTGAGCATCGCCGCGCAGGAACAGGAATACCGCCGCGCGGTGCCGCTGCTGGAACGGCTTCGCGCCACGGAAATGTCTCTGGACGAACGCGTGCGGACGGACATTCTGATCGCCGACTGCAATTTCCTTTCCGGCGATTACGCGCTCGCCGCCGACGCGTATGCCCGCATTTCGGACATGGGCGCGCTCGAAGGCGACGACCTCGGCATCATCTTTTTTCAACAGGCTTACAGCGACATTCGGAGCGGAAACGTTCCCGCAGCGGCGGCGTTGCTGGATTCTCCGCTCGTGAACCGCGTTCCCGCCGGCTGGACGATGCGCACGGAATGCGTCGTCATCGAAGCGCTACATCGCGCGGGGCTTTTTCCCGAAGCGTTCGCGCGGGCGAAAAAATTTCTGGCGCGAACCGATTTGCTGTCGGATTTCCGCGTCCGCATTCTCTGGACGCAGGCGCGTCTGGCGCTTGAAATGAACGAACCGGAAACGGCGTTCGCCGACGCGGAGGAACTCGAAAAAATGGCGGCGGACTTCGGCGGGAACGCGTCGCTCGCGCTGCGGGAACGCGCGTCCGATCTCGTCAGCCGCTGCACGTTGCTGAAAGCGCGCGCGCTGTTTCTCTCCGGAAAAGACGCGGAGGGGCTTCGCCTGCTCGGCGAACTTCGGGAACGCGCGCCGGATTCGGGCGCGGCGGTCGTTTCGTGGCTCGAAGAGGGCAAACGCTTCGCCGAGCTGGGCAAGCCCGCGCGCGCGCTCGTCTGCTACGAAACGCTGATCGACCGCTACGGCGCGCAGGAAAAATTCGCGGAATACGCGGCAATCGCGGCGTTCGAAGCGGCGTCTGCCGCCGCGACGATCGGGAGACCGGAAGACGCCGTGAAGCAGATGCAGACGCTGATTTCGCGTTATCCGCAGAGTCCGCTCGTCTTCTACGCGCGCCTGCGGCAGGCGGATTTTTTCCGCATTCTGAACGATTTCGATTCCGCGCTCGCCGTTTACGACAATCTGATCGCCGTCGAGCCGGAACGCCCCGCCATGCGCTCCGTCGAGCTTCGCCGCGCGGACACGCTGCTGGCGATCGCCGCCCGCGCGGAAACGGACGAAGCCGCGCGCGGCACGTTTTTCGACGCGATCGGCAAGGCGGAAGCGGCGTATGAACGGCTTTTTAGTCTGCCGGATCAGCCGCTCGCGCTCAAAGCGGAAGCCGGCTACAAGTGGGGCTACGCGCTCGCGCATTCCGTTCCCGCGGGCGACGACGCGGCGGCGCGGGAGCAGGCGCGGACGCAGGCGCAAAGCGTCTACTGGCGGACGGTTACGGAAACGCTCGCGGCGGCGCGGGAACGCGGTGGGAACGCGCTGTCCGCATCGCCGGGCGGCTACTGGATTTCGCGTTGCCTTTTCGCGTTGGCGGATTCCTACGAAAACGCGGGCGACTACGAATCCGCGCGCGGCGTTTACGGGAAAATTTCGGAGCTGGGCGACGCGGGTCTGATTCCCGGGAAAAGATACGCGGAGCAACGTCTGCGGAAAATTCTCGAAAAATAAAATTTCGTTCGGAAAAAAAAACAAATCATGGATCCTTCAAACGATTTTGCGAATTTCAACGGCGCGGGAACGGATTTTTCCCTGCTCGCGGACGGCGGCGCGTTTGTCTGGCTGCTGCTCGCGGTCGGCTTCGTCGGCGCGCTTTTCATCGTCGAGCGCGTGATTTATCTGCATCGCGGGCAAATCCGCGCGGCGGCGTTCGTCGAGGGCGTTTGCTCGAACCTGCGGAACGGGCGTTTTCTCGAGGCGCTGACGGTCTGCGAGGAATCGCCCGGTCCCGTGCCGCGCGTCGTGAAGACGATTCTCCTGCATTCCAAGGAGGGCGAGGCGCAGATGCGCATCGCGGCGGAAGAAGCGGCGCTGCTGGAAGTTCCCGTGCTGGAACGCCGCGCGGGAACGATTCTCGCGCTGGCAAAAATTTCGCCGCTGATCGGGCTCGCGGGAACGGTCTTCGCGATTCTCCGCGCGTTTCTCTCGATGCGCGCCTCCGGGCACTACGCGAGCGCGGACGTGTTCTTCGGAGACGTCGCCTCCGCGCTCGCGGCGACGGGCGTCGGGCTGTGTCTCGCGATCGTTTTTCATTTCGGCTATCATTTCGTGCGGGGACGCATCCGCGCGATCACGACGGACATCGAGCGTTCCGCCGTTTCGATGATCCGCTTCCTCTGCTACGAGAAAGACAAGCACGCCGACGAGGACGAATGACGTTCCCGCGCGGGAACGTCGGTTTTTCCGAAAAAAAATGAAAGTTTTGAGAGCCGAGAGCGCGGGCTTCTGCCGCGGCGTCGAACGCGCGATCAACATCGTGCGCGATTATCTGAAACGCGGCCGCACGCCGGTCTTCACCGACGGTCCGCTCATCCACAATCGCCAGATGATGGCGGAGCTCGAAGCCGAAGGCGTGCGCGAAGTCGGCGATTACCGTTCCCGCTCCAAACTCGACCTGAATCTTTCTCCTGAAGAAAAAAAGAACGCCGTCGTCATCGTGCGCGCGCACGGCGTGACGCCAGAACGCCGCGAATACCTCAAGACGCTCGGCGCGGAATTTCGCGACGCCACGTGCCCGGACGTCGGCGCGATCGCCGGTCGCGTGCGGCTCTACGCGAAGAAAGGCTACGCGACGCTCGTTTTCGGCGATCCGAATCATCCGGAAGTCGTCGGCATCCTCGGCTACGCCGAAGGGCGCGGGAACGCGGTGCGCTCGGAAAAGGACCTCGAGACGCTCCCGCCGCTCGGCGAAAAAGTCTGCATGGTTTCCCAATCGACGATGTTTGTGGACGAGTTCGACGTTCTCGCCGAAAAAGTGAAGCAGCGCTATCCCGACGCGCTGATCTTCAACACGATTTGCGGCGCGACGCGTTCCCGCCAGCACGACGTCGCGACGCTCGCGGAGCGCGGCGCGGAGGCGATCGTCGTCATCGGCGGGCGACATTCCGCGAACACCGTGAAGCTCGCCGTGCTCGTCGAGCGGCACGGGCTGCCGTGCTACCACGTCGAGACGTTGCGGGAACTCGATTTGGCGCAGATGAAACGCTACCGCACCGTCGGCGTGACGGCGGGCGCGTCCACGCCCGGTTTTCTCATCGACGAAGTCTGCGGCGCGCTCGAGCGTCTTTGAGCGTTCCCGCGCTTGATTCCGAACCGTTTTTTCGGCAGACTTGCGCGCAAACTTCACTTCGGAAGGAAAAGACGATGACGGAAATCCCTGCAACACTTTCTCAGGTGCCGGACAGCGTGAAGGCGGAAAACGTCCGCGCGGCAAAAATCAGCCTGCGTAACGTCAGCAAAACTTTCAAATCGCGTCAGGGTTCCGTGCTCGCGCTCGATAACGTTTCCATCGACGTCGCCGAAGGCGAATTTCTCTGTCTCGTCGGACCGAGCGGTTGCGGGAAGTCCACAATTCTCAATCTCATCGCGGGGCTGGACACGGCGACGGAGGGCGAAGTGCTGATGGAGGGCGAGCCGATCGTCGGTCCGGGGCGGGAACGCATGGTGATGTTTCAGGACTCGGCACTGTTCCCGTGGCTGGACGTTTTGCAGAACGTGATGTTCGGTCTGCGTCTTAAACCGAATTTGACGAACTCCGAGCGCGAGGAGGTCGCCATGTTTTACCTGAACCTCGTCGGTCTGCAGAATTTTTACCGCGCAAACATTCACGAGCTTTCCGGCGGCATGAAGCAGCGCGTCGCGCTCGCCCGCTCGCTCGCGCCGAATCCCCGAATTTTGCTGATGGACGAGCCTTTTTCCGCGCTCGACGCGATGACGCGGGAGCAGCTCTACGGCGATTTACAGCGCATTTTCGTGCAGCGCCAAAAGACGATAATCTTCGTCACGCACAACATCCGCGAAGCTGTCTGCCTCGGCGACCGCATCATTCTGCTTTCGCCGAATCCGGGGCGCATCGCGAGCGATTTCCGCGTCGCGCTCCCGCGCCCGCGCGACATCAACGATCCGGAGCTGTCCAAGACGTCGATTCCGATCACGACCGCGCTGAAAAAGCATCTGCGGAAAGGGAAATCCGCGGCGGAGGCGGATTGAGTGCGTTCCCGCAAAACACGTTCCCGCGAAAGGAGTTTTCCGATGAAAAAAACGGTTTTTTACGTTCTGTTCTTCCTCGTCCTGCTCGGCGCGCTCGAAATCGTCGGGCGCAGCGGCTGGCTCTCGTCGTTTCAGTTGCAGAAACGCGCTGATGCGGATTCGAACGTGTTGCGCGTTGGATATTTTCCGAACATCACGCACGCGCAGGCGCTCGTCGCTCAGCAGCTCGAACTCGAAGGGCGTCCGTGGTTCTCGCCGCGCCTGCCCGCGGGAACGAAACTCGTCTGGCAGCCCTACAACGCCGGGCCCGCGGCGATGGAAGGGCTGACGCTCGGCACGATCGACCTGAGCTACGTCGGACCTTCGCCGGCGATCATGGCTTACATTCAGCGCGGCGGGAGCGTGCGCGTCGTCGGCGGGAGCGCGGAGGGCGGCGCGGCACTCGTCGTGCGGCAGGACGTTCCCGCAAAGGAAGCGAAAGATTTCGTCGGCATGGCAATCGCGACGCCGCAACTTGGCAACACGCAGGACGTCGCCTGCCGCGCGTGGCTCATCGCGAACGGCGTTCCCGTGACGGCGTCCGGCGGCGACGTGCAAATCGTCCCGACGAAGAATCCCGACCAGCTCGCGCTTTTCAAGGCGAAAACGCTCGGCGCGGCGTGGACGGTCGAGCCGTGGGTCTCGCGCCTCGAACTCGAAGCCGGCGGAAAAATCGCGCGGGAAGATTTCGATTCCGTGACGACCGTGCTCGCTTCGGCGACGGAAACGCTCGCGCGGCGCAAGCCTCTGCTCGACGCGTTCGCGAAGGCGCACGCGGAGCTGACGGCGTGGATCAACGCCAATCCCGAGGAAGCGAAGTCTCTGCTGCAGCGCGCGCTGACGCACGAAACGCGGGCAGAGTTCCCGCGGCGCATCGTCGACAACGCGTTCTCGCGGATCAAATTCACGGCGAAGCTCAACAGGGATTCGCTGAAAAAATATATAGAAGACGGATACGCCGCGGGAATGATTCCGGAAAAAATCGACGTAGACGATCTCGTTTCCCTCGAAGATTCCGGCGCGGGCGCGGGAACGGGAATTTTCCCGCTTCCGTCGGAAATTCTCAAATTTCTGTGGACGGGCTTGTTCGACGGCTCGATTCCGAGCGCGCTTTGGGTCACGCTGCGGCGGTTGGTTCTGGGCTACGCGATCGGCTTCGTCATCGCTATTCCGCTCGGGTTGATTCTCGCGCAGAGCCGGTTCATGCGCGAGACGCTCGGTGTACTCGCGCTCGGATTTCAGTCGCTTCCCAGCGTGTGCTGGGTGCCGATTTCGCTCGTCGTTTTCGGGCAGGACGAGCGGACGATTCTCTCCGTTGTCGTGATGGGTTCCGTCTGGTCGCTGATGCTCGCGACGGAAAACGGCATCCGCAGCGTGCCTCCGCTCTACATCCGCGCGGCGCGGACGATGGGTTCGAAGAATCTTCATCTGTGGGCGCGCGTGATGTTTCCTGCCGCGCTCCCGTCGATTTTCAGCGGCATGAAGCAGGGCTGGGCGTTCGCGTGGCGCTCGCTCATGTCGGCGGAAATTTACGTTTACATTCTGAGCGGAATCGGTCTGGGCTGGATGCTCAACGCGGGGCGCGAGGAAATGAACGTGGAAAAAGTTTACGGCGTGATGCTGGTGATCATCGTCGTCGGGCTGGTGATGGATCGGCTCTGCTTCGCTCCCGTGGAACGCTGGCTGCGGGAACGCTGGGGGCTGGAGAAATAAAATCCGCCGCCGCTGAGCGTTCCCGCGCGGGAACGCGGATTCCGCCGTTTTCGGGTTTGTCTCCGCGGAGCGAGTGATTTATCGTCTTTTTCATGCAAACCATTCTTGAAGGCGCGGGCTGGTTCATCTGGCCGCTGGGATTCTGCTCTGCGCTGGCGATGTTCGTCATCGTCGAGCGGCTGATCGCGCTGCGCCCGGGGCGCGTGCTACCGCGCAAGGCTCTGGATCTGATTTTGGAGGGCGATTTTTCTGCGGTGGCGAAAGCGTTCCCGCGCACGGCGGGCGGGCGGATCGTGAATTTCGCGCTGAGCGAAAAGCCCGACGCGGCGTCGCTGGCGGCGTTCGCGCGGCTCGAGGTTTCCCGCATGGAGCGTGGCATGTTCATTCCCGAGTCCATCGTTTCGATCGCGCCGCTGATCGGGCTTTTCGGAACGGTCTACGGACTTTACATTCTGTTTCCGGAAAGCGGCGGAATGCCGGATCAGCAGATGCTGACGCGCGGCGTCGGACTCGCGCTGACGACGACGATGCTCGGTCTGCTCATCGCGATGCCCGTGCTGCTCGCGAACAATTTTATTATGCGACGCATCGAAGTGCTCGCGTCGCGGCTTGCGCTCGTCACGGAATGTCTGAGCGCGGGCGGGAACGCCGAAAAATGAATTTTTCGAAAAAAAACAGTTTTTACGATTGTATATAAAAAATAATGACTTCCGAACCATGAGCAAAGAAATTGAAGAAGGAACCGTTCTCGATTTTGATTTCACGAAGCTGCGCAAAGCCGTCGCGCAGTGCGAATCCGACGTCGTTCCCGTCGTCGCGCAGGACGTGGACACGAAAGAAGTGCTGATCGTTGCCTATGCGAACAAGCTCGCACTGGAAACGGCGCTGAAAGAACGCATGGCGACGTTCTGGAGCACGTCGCGCAACGAGCTTTGGTTGAAAGGCAAGACTTCCGGCGATTATCTTGAACTCGTCGAAGTGCGCGTGAACTGCGAGCAGAATTCGCTGCTTTATCTCGTGCGACCCGCCGGAAAAGGCGCGTGCCACACGAAGGGCAAGAATGCGCTCCCGCGCCGCAGCTGCTACTACCGCACGCTGGACTTGAAGGACGGGAAGACGCTCCGCTTCGTTCCCGGCATGGAGTGAGCGCAAATCGCCGCCGTTCCCGCGATGCGCGCTGCGCTCGAAGTCTTGCTCGAAAATCTGCGCGCCCTCAAACGGGAGGGCGCGACGGAAGTTTTCGCGGAAGAGGCGTCGCTCGAAAGGCTTCGCGCCGCGGTCGCGAAATTCGCCACGGCGTCTCCGTCGGCGGCCTTCGGAGAAAAAAAGCGCGCGGAAAATTTCGCCGTTCCCGCGCGGGAATCCGTTCCGCAGGAACGCGCTGGCGAAAGAAGCGGTGCTTCGGACGAAGCGTTCCCGCAGACGCCCTTTTCGGAATTCCGCGCCGCGGAGAAGAAAAAAACGCCGTCGCCCGCCGTTGTCGCCGAAGCCGAAAAGGGGAAAAGCGTTCCCGCGTTCGACGCGTCGATCAGCGCGGCGCGCGCGGCGTCCGTTCCCGCGACGGGGACGAACGCGGAACGGCTCGCGCTGTTGCGGGAACAGGTTTTGGGCGATCCCGTATGCAACGCGCATCTGCGCAAGGGGAAGCATCTCGTTTTCGGTGAAGGCGATCCCGAGGCGAAGATTTTTTTCTGCGGCGAAGCGCCCGGCGCGGAAGAAGAAACGCAGGGACTGCCGTTCGTCGGTCCCGCGGGACAGCTTCTGACGAAGATGATCGCCGCCGCAGGGCTTTCCCGCGAGCAGGTCTACATCGGCAACATCATGAAATGGCGACCGGAACTGTCGACGCTTTACGGGAACCGCCCGCCGACGCCGGAGGAAATGGCGTATTGCCTGCCTTACCTCGAGGTGCAGACGGACATTCTGCGCCCGACCGTCATCGTCGCGCTGGGGCTGACCGCCGTGAACGGTCTGCTCGGCTTCGATCCGGATCGGCGCATCGGCGCGATGCGCGGAAGAGCACTGGAATTCCGCGGCGTTCCCGTCGTCGCGACGTATCATCCGTCATATCTGCTGCGCAACGATTCGCTGCGCTCGAAACGCGCGGCGTGGGAAGATTTTCTACGCATGATGGAAATCGCATCGCTTCCGATCAGCGCCCGCCAGCGCAATTTTTTCCTGCCGAAAAAGCCGGCGTGATTTTCGTCACCAGACGGTTTTCGCCGGTTTGATTTCAAGCGCGTCCTGCGTCGGCTCGTCGAGCGCGGGAAAGAAGTTCAATCCCGTGCGACGCTCGATTTCGCGAATGCCGACGAGGTAGAGCCGCGCGTTCCCGCCCGGATTTTTTTCGTGCGGAATGATGAACGCGAGCGTGCGTAGCGCGTTCCCGCGCTCTTCGTCGCGGTCGACGACGATGAGGAAAAACGCGTCGGGAACGGCGATTTTCCCGCGGATGCGCTTCGTCCGCGCGGGCGCGTCGTAAATCGGTCCGCAGACGACCCAGACTTCGCCGAACGCGCGCGTATAGCGTTTCAGGATCCGCTGTTCGAGATCTTTCCACAGCCCTGCGTTCACTTCGTGAAGCTGCGGCACGATGTTCGACATCAGAAAAGATTCCCTCTGTCCGTCGTCGCCGTAGCACGCGCCCATCGCCTGATTCGGAGCCATGTGCCCGCGGTCGAAGCCGGAGCGCGTGTAGTCGTCCGGAGAAATTTTCGCGCGGGTGCGCGCGTCCGTTTCGAAATTCGGTCGCGTGCCGACGTCGAGCGAGCGGGGCTGAAACACTTTGTAGGCGACCCACGCGGGATTGCCGTTTGCGTCGTCGTAGCCGACGATGTAGCCGCGGTTTTTGAGAAATTCGAGCCGGGTCGAGCTTTCCGGCGCGCCGCCGAGCACGAGTCCCGTCGCGTCGAGCGTTCCCGCGTCGACGGCGTTCCCGCGCACGAAATCGAAACAGGACGCAAACTTATCGAGCAGGAAAATCATCTCGTCGGGCGTCGCGGGGCATTCCCGCACAGCGTCGATTCCGCAGACGATTCCGCTTTCGATGAAATCGCGTGTTTTTTCGTT
>CAZWIK010000010.1:30186-47558 GCA_964633895.1 uncultured Enterobacteriaceae bacterium
GCGCCCTGTTCGATGAGGCGGCGGATTTCCTTTTTGCTCGAAAAGAGTTTTGTCGCGGCGAGGAGATCGAGAACCGCCGCGTCCGGCGTTCCCGCGGGAACGAGCGCGTTCCACGCGAATTCCGGAATGTCCGTGCGCACCTGCTTTTTCGAAAAGACGTTTTCGAACTGCTCGCGCTCGTAGCGACCGGAGTCCTCGCCGTAAAATTTCGCGGTGAGCGCGGCGGCGAGCTGTTTTTTCATTTCCATCGGATGCTGTTCCTTCATCGTGACGATTTCCGCCGGAGATTTTTCGAGCAGGAGTTCGTAATAAATCCACATCGTCGCGTCGGGAACGCTCATGATTTTTCCGAACATATCTTTTGCGGAATCGTTCAGCGCGATGTAGTTCCCGTAGCTTTTTGACATTTTGCGCTCGCCGTCGAGACCGACGAGGAGCGGCATCGTGATGACCGCCTGCTCCGGCATTCCCGCGTCTTTCTGGAGTTGGCGGCCGACGAGGTTGTTGAAAAGCTGGTCCGTGCCGCCGATTTCGACGTCGCTCCGCACTTCGACGGAATCGCGCCCCTGCAAGAGCGGATACAGAAATTCGATGATGGAAATCGGCGTTTTCGAGGCGTAGCGCTTGGCGAAGTCGTCGCGTTCGAGCATCCGCGCGACGGTCATCTGGCGGGAAAGCTGCAACGTGTCGAGCATCGTCATTTTGCCGAACCACTCGCTGTTGCGGCGCACTTCGGTCTTTTCGGGATCGAGAATTTTGAACGCTTGGTCGAGGTAGGTTTTCGCGTTCTCGTTGATTTCCTCTTCCGTCAGAATCGGGCGAGCGGAGGAACGACCGGACGGATCGCCGATGCGCGTCGTGAAGTCGCCGATGATGAGCACCGCCTGGTGACCGAGCTCCTGAAACTGGCGCAGCTTGTTGAAGACGACCATGTGCCCGAACGTGAGGTCGGGGCGCGTCGGATCGACGCCGAGCTTCACGCGGAGTTTTTTCCCCGCCTTGAGGCGTTCAAGAAGTTGTTCGCCGCCGAGGAAGACTTCGGTGCGCTGTTTCAAAAGTTCAATCTGTCGTTCTGCGTCCATCGAATCGTAGAAAATTATGCGCGAGTTTAAAAAACGTTCCCGCGGGAAAGCAAAAGGATTTTTTCCGTTCCCGCAGAGAAAAGAACTGCGGACGGGCACGCGTTTCCGCTTCCCGTTCCCGTCACCTTTCGGCTCGGGAACGCCTCTCCGTCGCGGGAACGGCGCGTTTTCCTGGCAAGCTCAAACATTTTTTTGAAAAAGATATTGACGAATTCCCGAAAAAGGTCAGAATGACCTTTCCTTTTCTTTCGGTTTCGCCGAAAGGCGGGAGAGTCCTTGATGCCCTTGTAGCTCAGTCGGTAGAGCGCGTCCTTGGTAAGGACGAGGTCGGCAGTTCAAGTCTGCTCGGGGGCTCCAGTTCCAATTTCATCAACAAATAACAACAACACACTATAAACTATGGCTAAAGAAACCTTCGTTCGCACGAAACCGCACGTCAATGTCGGCACCATCGGTCACATCGACCACGGCAAAACGACCACGACTGCCGCTATCCTCGCCGTTCAGGCCTGCAAAGGTCTCGCGGTCGTCAAGGCTTACGCGGACATTGCCAAGGGCGGAACAGTTCGCGACGCGACCAAGACGGTTACGATCGCGGCGGCTCACGTCGAATACGAATCCGACAAGCGCCACTATGCGCACGTCGACTGCCCGGGTCACGCGGACTTCGTCAAGAACATGATCACCGGCGCGGCTCAGATGGACGGCGCGATCCTCGTCGTTTCCGCCGCCGACGGACCTATGCCGCAGACGCGCGAGCACATCCTTCTCGCCCGCCAGGTCGGCGTTCCGAAAATCGTCGTTTGGCTGAACAAGTGCGACCTTCTCGACGATCCGGATCTGCTCGAGCTCGTCGAAATGGAAATCCGCGAGCTGCTCAATAAGTATGAATTCGACGGCGACAACGCCAAGATCGTCCGCGGTTCCGCGACGCAGGCTCTCGAAGACGCCGCCGCGAACAATGCGGAAGGTGCCGGCTACAAGGCGATTTCCGAACTCATGGACGTTCTCGACAGCGAAATTCCGGAACCGGAACGCGCGATCGACCAGCCGTTCATGATGGCCGTCGAAGACGTGTTTTCGATTACGGGACGCGGCACGGTCGCCACGGGACGTATCGAACGCGGCAAGGTCAAGGTCGGCGAAGAAGTCGAAATCGTCGGTCTTGCGGACACGCAGAAGTCCACGGTTACGGGCGTTGAAATGTTCCGCAAGAGCCTCGAAGAAGGGCTCGCGGGCGACAACGTCGGCGTGCTTCTCCGCGGCATCGAAAAAGACCAGGTTCAGCGCGGACAGGTTCTCGCGAAACCGGGTTCCATCCACCCGCACACGCAGGCGAAGGCTCAGATTTACGTCCTCACCAAGGACGAAGGCGGTCGCCACACGCCGTTCTTCACCAACTATCGTCCGCAGTTCTTCTTCGGCACGGCTGACGTCACGGGCGTCGTCCGTCTCCCCGCGGGAACGGAAATGGTCATGCCGGGCGACAACGTTGAAATCGAAATCGAACTCGGCAAGCCGGTCGCTATGGAAAAAGGGCAGCGCTTCGCTATCCGCGAAGGCGGTCACACGATCGGTTCCGGCAAGATTGTTGAAGTCATCAAGTAATCCCCGGTGCTTGGTTTCGGGGTTTGCGGGAACGTTCCCGCAAATCCCCGGATCGGCGGACAATTCTTTTTAAACAGGGCGGTAGTTCAATTGGTAGAGCAGCGGTCTCCAAAACCGCAAGTTGGGGGTTCGATCCCCTCCCGCCCTGCCACTAAGAGAAATGTTTTCAAAAATCATCAAGTTTTTCGACGCGTTGCGTCGCTTCTGGAATGAAACGTATTCCGAGGTTGTCAAGAAAGCCATTTGGCCGAAGCCTCGGGAGCTTGCGCAATACACGGTTGTCGTCTGCGTCGCCGTGGTTGTCTTGACGTGCGTCATCTTCCTGTTCGACTTTTCGCTGATGAGCCTGATCCAGTTTTTGACCGATCTCGCGAGCGCTTGATTCAGGCGCTCTTTTCCTCGTATAAAACTTTCAGAGAGGCACGAATCAGATGACATCGAGCGAGCCAGGTGAAGGCTTCCGTTGGTATGCGATCCAGACGCTCTCCAACATGGAGCAGAAGGTCAAGAAATATCTTGACAAATTTGTCCAGATCGAGCCCGGAATGTCCGATTACGTTGCGGAGGTTCTCATGCCGACGGAAACGGTTTCGGAGGTTCGCGGAGGGAAGCGTTCCACGCGGATCCGCAAACTTTATCCCGGATACATTTTTCTGCGGATGCGGCTCTTCGATGACGACGGCAAGCTGATAAATCAGCCGTGGTTCTTTGTGCGCAACGTGCAGGGCGTCATCGATTTTATCGGCGGCGAGCATCCTGTCGCGCTGAAGCCGTCGGAAATCGAGCTGATTCTCGAGCAGGTTCGTGCCGCGGAAGGCAAGACTGTTCCCAAGGTGCAGTTCAACGTCGGAGAAACCGTCAAGATCAACGACGGTCCGTTCATGAATCTCACGGGAACGATCGACACGCTCGACGTCGAGCGCGGGAAGATGCAGGTTTCCGTCTCCATCTTCGGACGCCTGACGCCTGTGGAGCTTGAATTCTGGCAAGTCGAACGCGTCTCTGAAAGCTAATGCGGAAGCATCAGAATACAATTTAAAAATATACATCCATGGCAAAAAAAGTAGTAGGTGAAATCAGACTCCAGCTTCCGGCTGGTGCGGCAAATCCCGCGCCTCCGGTCGGTCCGGCGCTCGGCGCGAAAGGCGTCAACATCATGGCGTTCTGCAAAGAATACAACGCGCGGACGAAAGACCAGGCGGGGCTCATTCTTCCTGTCGTCATCACCGTTTATCAGGACAAATCTTTTACGTTCATCCTCAAAACCCCTCCGGCTTCCGTCCTTTTGAAGAAAGCGGCGAAAATCGAGAGCGGTTCCGGCGTGCCGAACAAAGACAAGGTCGGCAAGGTTACGCGCAAGCAGATTCTTGAAATCGTCGAGATGAAGAAGAAAGACCTGAACGCGACGGACGACGCGCAGGCGGCGAAGATGATCGAAGGCACGGCCCGCTCGATGGGCATTGAGGTCGTCGGTTAATCTTGAACGCTTACGGGAACGGCGGAGTCCGGCGTTCCCGTAAGCATTTAACTTAAAATTTCGCAAATACTGCAAATACGCAGGAGACAAAAGTCGATATGCCTAAAAAACAATCCAAACGATACAAAGCCGCGTTGGCGGCGGGCGATTTGAAGGCGAGCTACACCGTCGCGGAAGCGATTGATTTGCTCAAAAAAATGCCGGTCGCCAAATTCGATGAAACGGTGGAAGTCAGCGCCCGCCTCGGCGTTGATCCTAAACAGTCCGACCAGATGGTTCGCGGCACGGTTTCCCTGCCGAACGGAAGCGGAAAGAAAATTTCCGTGATCGTCTTTACGGAAAAGCCGGAAGAAGCGCTCGCCGCGGGAGCGGACGAAGCCGGTCTCGCGGA
This sequence comes from uncultured Enterobacteriaceae bacterium, assembly GCA_964633895.1. GTDB lineage: Bacteria > Verrucomicrobiota > Verrucomicrobiia > Opitutales > UBA953 > Spyradosoma. Next base: position 34,745 of record CAZWIK010000010.1, read on the forward strand.
TCTCATCGCGAAAGTCAGTGGCGGCTGGACGGGTTTTGACGTCGCCGTTTCCACGGTTTCCGCGATGAAGGAAGTCCGCAAGGTCGCGCGCGTGCTCGGTCCCCGCGGACTTATGCCGAACCCGAAGTCGGGAACGGTTTCCGACGATATTCCCGCGACGATCAAGGCGGTCAAGGGCGGACGCGTCGAGTTTAAGATGGACAAGACCGCGAATATTTCGATCGTCGTCGGCAAGCGTTCTTTCGAAGCGAAAGCGCTCGCGGAAAACGCCGAAGAAGCGATTCGCGCGCTCGTCAAAGCCGAACCCGAAGCCTTGAAAGGCACGAAATTCATCAAGTCTCTGACGGTCAGCTCCACGATGAGCCCGGGCGTCAAGATCGACATCAAACCCTATGCCGCATAAAGGGAATCTGAATCATGAGATCTGAAAAGAAATTTTTGGTCGAAGAGGTTGCTGCGCATCTCGCGAAGTCGCAGTATCTTTTTCTGACGGACTTCACGCATGTAACCGTCGTCGATGCGGCGAACATCCGCAACGCGATTCGCGAGTTCGGCGGCGAATACCACGTCGTCAAGAACAGCATTCTCAACATCGCGATAAAGGATGCGAAGTTGCCGGACGTCTCGGAACATCTCACGGGGCATACGGCGATCGTCGTCGGTGGAGAAAATCCCAGCGCCGTCGCCAAAGCGCTCATCAAGTTTTTCAAGGACACGACGCGCCTCGAAATCAAGGTCGGCGTCGTCGAAGGCGCGCTGCTCGACAAGGCGGCGATCGAGGAACTGGCGAAACTGCCGACGCTCGCGGAAGCGCGCGCGCATTTCCTTTCGCTGCTCTCCACGCCGGCGTCGCAGTTCGTCCGCGTTCTCGTGGCGAAGAACGAAAAAGAAGAAGGTGCGGGAACGTCCGCCGAATAAGCACGCGTTTCATCGCCCGCAAGAAACTGAAACAATTTTTTGCCGTAGTCCGATATTTCGGGCGCGGCGGAAAAATCCAAGGAACAAGGTTAGGGGTTTCCCCTTAAATGTCCGGTTTTCGGACGCTAATCATTCAAGGAAAACAATACTATGTCAGACATCACAAAAGAACAAGTCATCGAATGGCTCAGTGCCCAGCCCGTCAAGGAAATGGTCGCGCTGGTCAAGGAACTCGAAGAACTCTGGGGCGTTTCCGCCGCAGCCACGGTCGTCGCCGCCGGTCCTGCCGCCGGTGCCGCTCCCGCTGAAGAAAAGACGGAGTTCGACGTCATTCTGAAAGCCAAAGGCGCAAGCCCGATTAACGTTATTAAGGAAGTCCGCGCGATCACCGGTCTCGGTCTCAAGGAGGCGAAAGACCTCGTCGAAAGCGCTCCGAAGCCCGTTAAGGAAGGCTGCACGAAAGAAGAAGCAAAGGAAATCGAAGCCAAGCTCAAAGCTGCAGGCGCAGAAGTCGAGGTCAAATAATATTGCCTCTCCTTTTTTCTTCCGATCTCCGATTTGCGGACAGCGGGCAACGCTGTCCGCATTCGCCGCTTAAAGCGAAATCGAGTCCGGGCGATCCGGTTTCCGCTTGAAAAGGGTCGCGCGATGTGTCCGCAGGTTTTGTAAAACATCGCGCTTCGGCGTCCGCGGGAACGCTTGAAATTTTTCCGCAACCGCAAGTAGCACACTCAATCACTTTCAAAAAAACGATATGTCTGAGCGTCAGAATTTTGGAACGTTGCGCGAGGTCATTCCTCCGCCGAATCTCATCGAAAATCAGATCAATTCCTATGTGGAATTTCTTCAGCGCGATCTCGATCCCGACAAGCGCCGCGAGGTAGGTCTCGAAGCCGTATTCAGGGAAGTTTTTCCGATTGAGAGCTACGACAGCCGGTGTCGTCTGGAATACGTCAGCTACGATTTGAAAGGGCCGAAGAACACGGAACTCGAGTGCATTCGCGAAGGCATCACTTATTCGGTGTCGCTCCTTCTTAAACTTCGCCTCTGCGAAGGCGACAACGTCAAGGAGGAAGAAATTTTCATGGGCGAAGTTCCGCTGATCACGGAACGCGGCTCTTTCATCATCAACGGCGCGGAACGCGTCATCGTCAGCCAGCTCCACCGTTCGCCGGGGATCTGTTTCGAGCAGAGCGACCATTCCAGTGGAAAGACGCTTTACGCCTTCCGCATCATTCCCGACCGCGGGACGTGGCTTGAAGTCCAGTTCGACCAGAACGATCTGCTCTACGTTTACCTCGACCGCCGCCGCCGCCGCCGCAAATTCCTCATCACGACGCTCCTGCGCGCGTGGGGATTCAGCACGGATGCCCAGATCATGGGGCTTTTTTACAAGTTCGAAACGCTCAAGATCAAAAAAGCGATCGAAATGGACGGCGTTTCGAAATTCGTTCTCGTGGAAGACATCATCGACTCCGAAAAGGGCAAGGTCCTTGCCCGCGCGTTTGAGCCGATCACCAAGACGATTCTCCGCGAAATCGAAAAAATCGGCATTGGCACCGTCCGCGTGATCGACACGTCCGCGGACGATGGCGCGATCATTCGCGCGCTCAAGAAAGACCCGACGCGCAACGAAGAGGAAGCGCTCAAGGACATCTACAAAGTGCTTCGTCCGGGCGAACCGCCGACGATCCCGAACGCGCGTTCCCTGCTCAAACGCCTTTTCCACGATCCGAAACGCTACGATCTCGGCGGCGTCGGTCGTTATAAAATCAATCAGAAGCTCAAGCTCTCCACGCCGATCTCGACGCGGACGATTCAGGCGGAAGACCTCGTGCAGGCGACGAAATATCTCTGCAATCTGAAGCGCGGGGACGGCGTCGTCGACGATATCGACCACCTCGGCGCGCGCCGCGTCCGCAACGTCGGCGAACTGCTCGCCAACCAGTGCCGCGTGGGTCTCGCGAGAACGGAACGCCACGTCCGTGACCGCATGTCCATGTATGACCAGAGCGTCGATTCCGTCACGCCGGGCAAGCTCATCAACCCGAAAGCGCTCTCGACCGTCATCCGCGACTTTTTCGCGCGCAGCCAGCTTTCGCAGTTCATGGATCAGATCAATCCGCTATCCGAGTTGACGCACAAGCGCCGCCTGTCCGCTCTCGGACCGGGAGGGCTTAACCGCGACCGCGCGGGCTTCGAAGTCCGAGACGTTCATCCGTCGCACTACGGGCGCATCTGCCCGATCGAAACGCCGGAAGGACCGAACATCGGTCTCATCAATTCGCTTTCCACTTACGCCCGCGTGAACGAATTCGGCTTCATCGAAGCCCCTTACCGCATCGTCAAAAAAGGTCGCGTGACGGACGAAGTGAAGTATTTCACGGCGGACGAAGAAGAAAACTTCAAGGTCGCGCAGGCGAATTCCGAAGTCGACGACAAGGGCAACCTCGTCGGCAAGGTTACGGTGCGTTTCCGCGACGACGTTCTCGTGATCGATCCCGAAGAAGTGGATCTGATGGACGTTTCGCCAAAACAGGTCGTTTCCGTCGCGGCGGGACTGATTCCGTTCCTCGAACACGACGACGCGAATCGCGCGCTGATGGGTTCGAACATGCAGCGGCAGGGCGTGCCTCTGTTGCAGCCGCAGGCACCGTTCGTCGGGACCGGTCTGGAAAAGCGCATTGCGGAAGACTCGAAGACGGTCGTTCTCGCGAAGCAGGACGGGATCGTCGCTTCCGTGGACGCCCGCAAGATCATCGTCACGAAGGACGGGAAGAATCCGGACGCCTCGGACGCGCAGGTCTATGAGCTCCGCAAGTTCCTCCGCTCGAACGCGACGACGTGTTTCAATCAGCGCCCGTCCGTCAAAAAAGGCGATAAGGTCAAAAAAGGACAGTGCATCGCCGACGGCGCTTCGACGGAATCCGGCGAACTCGCGCTCGGTCGCAACGTTCTCGTCGCCTTCATGCCGTGGAACGGCTACAACTTCGAAGACGCGATTCTGCTCAGCGAACGCATGATCAAGGACGACGTCTTCACGTCGATCCACATCGAGGAATTTGAGGTTACCGCGCGCGACACGAAGCTCGGGCCAGAAGAAATCACGCGGGACATTCCAAACGTCGGTGAAGACGCGCTGAAGAATCTCGGGCGCGACGGCGTCATCCGCGTCGGTGCGGAAGTTCATCCGGGCGATATTCTCGTCGGGAAAATCACGCCGAAGTCCGAAACCGAATTGGCACCGGAAGAAAAACTTCTCCGCGCGATTTTTGGCGAAAAAGCCGCGGACGTTAAGGATTCTTCGCTCAAGGTTCCGTCGGGAACCTACGGAATCATCATGGACGTCAAGGTTTCGACGCGCTCGGACAAAGAAAACGAAAAGCTTTCGCATTCCGACCAGCGGCGCATGATGAAGAGCGTCAACGAAAACTTCCGCACGCAGACGGACAAGTTCCGCGACGAACTCACGGAATCGCTTTCCAACATTCTGCTCGGCGAAAAAATTCCGCTCGACGTCGTGAACAGCGACACGAAGGAAATCATCATTCCCGCGGGGCGCAAAATCACGAAGACGCTGCTGCGCAAGCTCGCTTCCGTGCCGAAATACATCGACATGCCGCAGTCTCCCGTGCGCATCAAAATCATGCGCATCGTCGAGGATTTTCTCCGCAAATTCAACGACCTCGAAGAAGAACGCAACCGCAAGACCGCGTCCATCGAGGCGGGCGAGGACGATTCGGGAACGATCAAAAACGTCAAGGTCTACATCGCCGTCAAACGCAAAATTCAAGTCGGCGACAAGATGGCGGGACGCCACGGGAACAAGGGCGTCGTCGCCCGCATCGTTCCCGTGGAAGATATGCCGTATCTGCCGGACGGAACGCCCGTTGACATCTGCCTGAATCCTCTCGGCGTTCCTTCCCGAATGAACGTTGGACAGGTTCTCGAAACGCACCTGGGCTGGGCATGCAAAAAGCTCGGTCTTCAGATTCAAACCGGCGGATTCGACGAAATGGCACTCCCGCCCGCGGCGGATCACGGTCTGCCCGCCGGTATCAAGGTCGCGACGCCGATTTTCGACGGCGTTCCCGAAGAGACGATCCGCGGCTATCTCGACAAGGCGGGGCTCCCGCACAGCGGAAAGACGCTTCTTTACAACGGTCTCACGGGCGAGGCGTTCGACCAGGACGTCGTCGTCGGCGTCATCTACATGATGAAGCTGAACCACCTCGTCGCGGACAAGATTCACGCCCGCGCGGTCGGTCCTTACAGCCTGATCACACAGCAGCCGCTGGGCGGCAAGGCTCAATACGGCGGACAGCGTCTTGGCGAAATGGAGGTCTGGGCACTCGAAGCTTACGGCGCGGCTTACGTTCTGCAGGAAATGCTGACGGTCAAGTCCGACGACACGGTCGGGCGCACGAAGATTTACGAGCAGATCGTCAAGGGAGACAATTCGCTCTCAGCGGGAACGCCGCAGTCGTTCAACGTTCTGATGAAGGAGCTTCAGTCTCTCGCGCTGAACGTTCAGCTCGGAGATTCTTCGAAGCAGCTCTGAACTGGCGCTGGAACGCGCTTCCCCGAAAGCGGTTCGCCGTTTTTCGGGCGAGGCGTTCCCGGCGAAGAAAAGAAACGAAAACACCAATCAAATTTATCCGAACATGATCAACAACGCAGAATCCGAAATTAATTCAGCGGAGCAGAATTTCGACTTCGTGTCCATTTCTCTCGCTTCTCCCGATGTGATCCGGCAGTGGTCGCACGGCGAGGTGAAGAATCCGGAGACCATCAATTACCGCACGTTTAAACCGGAACCGGGCGGTCTTTTCTGCCAGCGGATTTTCGGTCCCGTGCGCGACTACGAATGCGCGTGCGGCAAATACAAGCGCATTAAATTCAAAGGCGTCGTGTGCGACCGTTGCGGCGTCGAAGTTACCGTCGCGCGGGAACGCCGTCGCCGCATGGGGCATATCGAGCTCGCCGTTCCCGTCTCGCACATCTGGTTTCTCAAATCGATGCCTTCCCGTCTCGGGCTTCTGCTCGACATGACGGCGCGGCAGCTCGAATCCGTCATTTATTATGAAAAATATCTGATCGTCGATCCCGGGAAAACGCCGTTTGAAACGAAACAGCTTCTGACGGAAGACGAATACGCGCAGGCGCAGGCGGAATACGGCGACGACGCGTTCGTTGCGAAAATGGGTGCGGAAGCACTCCGCGACGTTCTCGCCGCGCTCGATCTGCCGCAGGTCGTTCAGGAACTGCAGGAGCAGATGGTGAACACGCGCTCCAAGCAGGCGAAAATCAAACTCGCGCGCCGTTTGAAAGTCATTCAGGGCTTTATTGAATCCGGCAATCGTCCAGAATGGATGATTCTCGAAGTCCTTCCCGTGATCCCGCCGGATCTGCGTCCGCTCGTCCCGCTCGACGGCGGGCGTTTCGCGACGTCCGATCTGAACGATCTTTACCGCCGCGTCATCAACCGCAACAATCGTCTCCGCAGTCTGCTTCAGCTGAAGACGCCGGACGTCATCATCAACAACGAAAAGCGGATGTTGCAGGAGGCGGTCGACGCACTGTTCGACAACGGTCGCCACGGTCGCGCGGTCACGGGAGCGGGCAACCGCCCGCTGAAATCGCTCAGCGACATGCTCAAAGGCAAGCAGGGGCGTTTCCGTCAGAACCTGCTCGGCAAGCGCGTGGACTATTCCGGGCGCTCCGTCATCGTCATCGGTCCGGATCTGAAGCTCAATCAGTGCGGGCTGCCGAAGAAGATGGCACTCGTGCTGTTTGAGCCGTTCATCATCCGCAGACTGAAGGAACTCGGTTTCGTTCACACCGTCCGCGGCGCGCGCAAGATGATCGAAAAGCGTCCGCCGGAAGTTTGGGACATTCTCGAAGAAGTGACCAAAGGGCATCCGGTGATGCTCAATCGCGCGCCGACGCTGCACCGCCTTTCGATTCAGGCGTTCGAGCCCGTGCTCATCGAAGGCGACGCGATCCGCCTGCATCCGCTGACCTGCACCGCGTTCAACGCGGACTTCGACGGCGACCAGATGGCGGTTCACGTGCCGCTGTCCACGGAAGCGATCATGGAGTGCAAGCTCCTCATGCTTTCGACGAACAACATTTTCTCGCCGTCCAGCGGCAAGCCGATCATCACGCCTTCGCAGGACATCGTGCTCGGTTCGTATTATCTGACGTTCCAGCCGCCGAAGACGCCGGAGGAACTCGGTCAGACGCACGTTCCCGTGATCGGCTCCGTCGAGGAAGCGCAGATGGCGGAACTCGACGGCGCACTTCACTTCCACGACTGGGTGGATTTCGTCAATCCCGACTACGGTCGCAAGACCATTTACGGGAACGCGGAGAAAAAAGTCATTCGCACGACGATCGGGCGCATCGTCTACAATCAGATTTGGCCGAAAAACCGCACGGAGGCGGGCGAGGACAAGGAACACGAGGGAATGGGCTTCATCAATTTCCCCGTGAAGAAAGGGCAGATCGGCGATCTCATTCTTTCGTCCTATCGTCTCGTCGGGAAAGAAGGCGTCGGCCCCGTCGTCGACGCGCTGAAAGCTATGGGCTTCCGCATGGCGACGCGCGCCGGAATTTCCATCGGGATCGGCGACATGATTTTCCCGAAGGAGAAAAAAGCCATCGTCGAAAAATCGCAGGGCGAATGCGACGAAGTCGAAGCTCAATACAAGAAGGGCATCATCACCGCCGGAGAACGCTACAACAAGACCGTCAACATCTGGACGAAAGCGACGAACGAAATCGCTTCCTCCGTGTTCAAGACGCTCGAGGCGTCCGCCGTTCCCGCGCGGAGCGTCAAGCAGCCCGCCTCGGATCCGCGCAACAAGGGGCGCTGGATTCTCAATCCCGTTTACGTCATGATGGATTCGGGAGCGCGAGGCAACAAGCAGCAGGTGCGCCAGCTCTGCGGCGCGCGCGGGCTTATGGCGAAACCGAACGGCGAAATCATCGAACGCCCGATTCTGTCTTCGTTCCGCGACGGTCTGACGATCGGCGAATACTTCATTTCCACGCACGGCGCGCGCAAAGGCCTCGCCGACACTGCGCTCAAAACCGCCGACGCCGGATACATGACCCGAAAACTCTGTGACGTGGCGATGGACGTCATCGTTTCCGAAGTCGACGACGGGAACCGCGACGGCATCTGGAAAAAAGCGATCCGCGACGGCGAAGACGAAATCATTCGCCTTTACGAACGCATCGAAGGGCGCTGCTCCAGCGACGACATCCGCAATCCGCAGAATCCGGACGAAATCTTCGTCCGCTCCGGCGAAATGATTTCGACGGAAGTCGCGAAGAAAATCGAAGATTCCGGCATCGAGCGCGTCAAGGTCATGTCGCCGCTCACGCACATGAAGGTGAACAGCATTCCCGCGAAAGCCTACGGGCTCGACCCGTCGACGGGTCACCTCGTCGAGCGCGGCACGTCCGTCGGCATCATCGCGGCGCAGTCCATCGGCGAACCCGGCACGCAGCTCACAATGCGCACGTTCCACATCGGCGGGATCGCGAACCAGATTTTGAAAAATCCGGAAATTCGCGTGCCGATCGGCGGGATCGTCCGCTACAAGAATCTCCGCTACGTCGAAGTCGGCGAATCCGTCGCCGTCGTGCTCAACAAGACGGGATCGGTCGAAATTCTCGACGAAAAAGATCCGTCCAAGGTCGTCGACGAACACGAAGTCGTCATCGGCACCTTCCTTTCCGTACTCGACGGCGGCGTGATCAAGACGGGCGAGCTTCTCGCGAAGTGGGATCCGCACAATATTCCGATTCTTTCCGAAAAGGCGGGAACGATCAAATTCCGCGATATGATTCCGGGCGTTACCGTTTCCGCGGAAATGAACGAGGCAACCGGACAGGTGCAGACCGTCGTCATCGAACACAGCGACGACCTCAATCCGTCCGTTCTCGTTTATTCCAAAGGAAAATGCGTCGCGGAACACGCGATACCGACGGGAGCGCAGGTCGTCGTCTCCGAAGGCGACGAAATCCTTCCGGGCGCGCTGCTCGCGAAAACGCCGCGTTCCGCGTCCAAGACGCAGGACATCACCGGCGGTCTTCCGCGCGTTGCCGAGCTGTTTGAAGCCCGCCGTCCGAAGGACACCGCGGAAATGGCGAAGACCGAAGGCACGGTTTCTTCCGGCAGCACGCTCCGCGGCAAAAAACGCCTGATCATCACCGCGCCGGACGGAACGACGTTCGAGCATCTGATTCCGCACGGCAAGCACATCGTCGTGCAGGAAGGCGATTACGTGCGCAAAGGTCAGCTTCTCACGGAAGGTTCGCCCGATCCGCATGAAATTCTCGAAATTCTCGGCCTCGCCGAAATTCAGGATCACTTGATCGAAGAAATTCAGAAAGTCTATCGCGTGCAGGGCGTTACGATCAACGACAAGCACATCGAAATCATCGTCGCGAGAATGCTCCGCAAGGTCAAAATCACCGACCCGGGCGACAGCAAGTATCTGTGGGACGAAAAAGTCGACCGCTCCGTCATCGTCCGCGAGAACGCCTACATCGAAGAAAAGGGCGGTATGCCCGCGACCTACGTTCCCGTGCTACTCGGCATCACGAAAGCGTCGCTCGAAACGGAATCCTTCATTTCCGCCGCGTCCTTCCAGGAAACGCCGCGAGTCCTCACCGACGCGGCGACGCTTTCCAAGAAAGACCGCCTCGACGGCTTCAAGGAAAACGTCATCATGGGGCATCTCATTCCTTCGGGAACGGGCCTTCCCGCCTACCGTCATCTGCGTCTCACGACGCTCGGCGGTGCGTTCAACGAGACGACCGCTCCCGCGGAAGAAACGGCGGGAGACGCTCCCGCCGCACCCGACGCGGAATAAAAATCCGTTCCCGCGGCATTCCGCCGCGACAAAAAAACGCGTTCCCGTGCGGAGCGCGTTTTTTTTCGTCCGTGAAAGCCGCCGCGCATTTTCGGGAACGCTTCTTCTTTACAATTTGAAATTTCCTCGGGCAGGGGATAATGTTTTTCGATTATGTCAGCTTTATGCGATGAGTTGTTTAACGCGATTCTGATGGCGCGCCAGCGGGTTTACGCCGTTTCGGGAGCGACCCCGCTTGAAGAAGTCGCGGCGGCGGATCTGCCGTTCCGCCTTTTCGTCAAGCGCGAGGATCTCGGACCGATTAAAGCTTACAAATGGCGCGGCGCCTACAACCGCATGGCGATGCTTTCTCCGGAAGAGCGTTCCCGCGGGATCGTCGCCGCGTCCGCCGGCAACCACGCGCAGGGCGTCGCGCTCGCCGCGAAACTGCTCGACGTTCACGCGAAAATTTTCATGCCGCGCTCCACGCCCGACGTGAAGCAAAACGCCGTGAAGCGTTTCGGCGGCGACAAGGTGGAAATCGTTCTTTTCGGCGACGCCTACGACGAAGCCAGCCGCGCGGCGCACGAGACCGCGGCGCGGGAACGCCTGACGTTCGTTCATCCTTACGACGACATCGGAACGATGGGCGGTCAGGGAACGTTGGCGGACGAGTGCGTGCTCTCTGGCAAGGAACCGTTCGACGTCGCGTTTCTCCAGATCGGCGGCGGCGGCATGGCGGCGGCGTGCGCGTGCTGGTTGCGCCGCCAGTATCCCGACATCAAAATCTACGGAGTCGAAGGCGTCGGGCAGGCGAGCATGAAAGCCGCGTTCGAGGCGGGAACGCCGGTGAACATCGGCAAGGCGGACATTTTTTGCGACGGAACGTCGGTGCGGCAGGCAGGCGATTTGACGTTCCCGCTCTGCCGCGAGCTTATGGACGACATCGTTCTCGTAACGAACGACGACGTGTGCTGGGCGATTCAGATGCTCTGGGAAACGCACCGCGTCGTTCCCGAAACGTCGGGCGCGATGGGCGTCGCCGCCGCGCTGAAACTCGCGGGAACGCTCGCGGGGAAAAAAGTGCTGACCGTGATTTCCGGCGCGAATCTCGATTTCGGAATGCTCGGCGTGATCACGCGGAACAGTCAGGTCAACGGTGCGCACCGGCGTTATCTCCGCGTGCGCATTCCGGAGCGCCCTGGCGCGTGGCTCAAGATTCTCGACGGAATTTTTTCCCGATACAATCTGCTCGAACTGCAATACGGGAAAAACGACGCGGACATCGCGTGGTTCACGGTGGGCGTCGCCGTTTCCGACGCGGAATTCGCCGTGCTCGCGAAAAAGCTCGACGACGAGAAAATCGCATGGCGCCACGTTACGGGCGACGCGGACGTCCAGTTCCGCGTCATTCCCTACAACGAAAAATTGATGCGCCGCCCCGCGTTTCTACGGCTGGATTTCTACGAACGCCGAGGCGCGCTCGCGGATTTTCTGCGGACCTACCTCAGCGCCTCCGAAAACATCTGCTATTTCAATTACCTTTACACGGGCGAGCGCGTCGGTCGCGCGCTGATCGGCATAGAATTCGCGGACGTCGCGTCGCGGGAACGCTTTCTGAAAAATCTGCCTTCGACGGGCGAGGCGTTCCGTTCCTGCGTCGTGATCGACGGTCCCGCCGCCGCGCGGCTCGCCGGCGAGGAAAAATCTCAGTGAAAAATCGATGACAAATCCGATTTCGCAGGAAAATATTCTTTCTGAAAAAACGTTTTCCGAGGCGAAACGCGTTCGCGGGAAAGCCGACGCGTTCGCGGGAAGCCGAGATTGTTCATGGAATGACTTCACCGTGCTGCCGATGCCGAATCGGCGCATGGAAGAATGGCGCTTCGCGTCGATTTCACAGGTTTCGTTCGACGGATTCGTGCTCCCGCCGCCCGTGTCCGAGGAAACGGCGCGCGAACTCGTCGCGCGTTCCGGACGCGTTCCGGACGCGGCGGGAACGCTCGTCTTCGCGGACGACCGGCTCATCGCTTCGTCGCTCGATCCCGCGCTCGCCGCGCAGGGCGTGATTCTCGCTCCGCTGAAAACGCTCCCGCCGGAAGCGCGCCTGCGCCTGCGCCCGTATTTTTTCGCGTCCAACGGCGGCATCTGTTCCGAAAAAATTTCTTCGCTGCACCGCGCCTACACGGACGCGGGAGCGTATCTGCTCTACGTTCCCGCCGGTGTGAAAGCCGAGCGTCCGATCGTCGTTTATCATTGGTCTTCGGCGGAAAAATCCGCGACGTTCCCGTATTCGCTCGTCGTCGCCGAAGAAAATTCCTCGGTCGTTTTCGTCGATTTTTTCCTTTCTGCGAAAACCTCGCGCGCGAAAGCGTCGAAGAGCGCTCCCGCGGGTTCCTTGACAGTTTCCCGCCTGGAAATTTTCGCGAAATCCGGCGCGTCCGTCGCGCGGAAACTGATTCAGGACATGGATTCTTCCGCGCATTTTTATCAGCAGGAATGGACGCATGTTCACGAGAACGCGACCGTGCGCGGGATCGCGCTCAATCTCGGCGCGCAACGCGCGCGGACGACGACGGAGCTTCGGCTCGAAGGCAAAGCCGCCCGCGCGGATCTGTTTTCGCTGACCGTCGCCGACGGCGAGCAGGAAATGGATCAGCGCACGATGCAGCGGCACATCGCGCCGAACGCCGTTTCGAATCTGCTTTTCAAAAACGTGCTGCTCGACCGTTCCCGCACGATTTTCGGCGGCTCCATCGTCGTCGCTCCCGCCGCGCAGCAGACGCAGGCGTCGCAGTCAAACCGCAATCTGATTCTTTCGCCCGACGCCGAGTCCCACGCGCTCCCGGGGCTGGAAATCGACGCGAACGACGTTCAGTGCACGCACGGCGCGACGAACGGGACGCTCGATCCCGAACAGCTTTTCTATCTGCGTCAGCGCGGCATTCCCGAATCGGAGGCGCGCGCGCTGCTCATCCGCGGATTTTTCGAGGAAGTGCTCGGAAAGCTCGAATCCGACGCGCTCGCGG
>CAZWIK010000011.1:0-45209 GCA_964633895.1 uncultured Enterobacteriaceae bacterium
AAGAAAGAGCCGTGCCGGCAAGAGTCTGGAGCATCATCTTTCGGCACTGTTCAGCGGCAACGGTCTGCATTTTGAAGAGCAGGCAGTAACTGAAGGTAACAAGAAGCCGGACTTTCTTTTCCCGTCACGGGAAGCCTACCACACAGCGGCATTTCCGACCGAGAAGCTCATCTCCCTTGCCGCGAAGACCACCTGTAAGGACAGGTGGCGGCAGGTCATCAACGAGGCAGACCGTCTGCGTGGCAGGCCAAAGTATCTATGCACTCTTCAGCAGGGAATCTCCACGGCGCAGATGGACGAGATGGAATCAGAGCAGGTCATTCTCGTTGTTCCAAAGCCGTACATCGCGTCCTATCCGAGAGACCGTCAGGATCGCATCTGGACGCTCGGACGCTTCGTTGCTTTCGTCAGAGAAACCGAGGGAGGGGGTGTGTTGGCATCGGCACAGCGGATGCCAGCACGCTTATATGCCGAAAAGCCGCGTTGAGTTCTGGCAAAGCATTCTTTTTTTGCGCGGGAGCGCGTCCCCGAAAAAAGAAAAAAAAACGGCTCGTCGCCGCGCTTGAGCCTTTGCGCCGTCGCACGCTTGGTCTTTGTTTTTCCGCGTTCCCGTGATAAAGTGTCGGGCACTTTTTCATGAAAAAACTGATTCTCGCATCGGCGTCTCCGAGGCGGCGCGAGCTGCTTTCCGCCGCCGGATTTTTCTTTGAAGTCAAAACGGCACATGTCGCGGAAAACGAAGATCCCGCCGGCGATCCGCGCGAAATGGCGCTTGAAAACGCGCTCGCGAAGGCGCGGGCGGTCGCGGCGGAAAATCCGGACGCGATCGTGCTCGGCGCGGACACGACGGTCGCGCTCGGCGCGCGGGTTTTCAACAAGCCGGAAAATCTCGGCGCGGCGCGGGAAATGCTGCGCGCGCTCGGCGGGAACGTTCACACGGTGTTCACGGGCACCGCGTTGGTCTGCGCGGGAACGGGCTTTTGCGAAACGCGCGTCGTTGCCTGTCGCGTGAAATTTAAACCGCTCGACGACGAAACGATTTCGCGTTATTTCCGGCTCGTGAATCCGCTCGACAAAGCCGGCGGCTACGGCATTCAGGAAGGGCGGGAACTCATCGTCGAAGCTTACGAAGAACCGATGAGCGGCATCGTCGGGCTTCCCGTCGAAATCCTCGCGCCGCGCCTGCGCGAGCTTCTCGGCGAATGACTCCGCGCCGCGCGCGCTCTCTCTCCCGCACAGGGAACGCAAAAATATTTTCGGTGGGCGGGAACGGCGCGAGTAATTCATTGCGCGGGAACGCGGATTCCCGCAGAATTTTTCGGCAAATGACAGATCGTTTCATCGAAGAAATTTCCAAGCTGGATTTGAGCCGCGTGCCGTCGCCGTGCCATTTGCTTCACCGCGGATTGCTCGAAGAAAATTGCCGCGTGTTGCGGTCGGTTGCGGAGCGCGCGGGCGCGAAAATTCTGCTTGCGCTCAAGGGCTACGCGCAGTTCAGCGAATTTCCGCTGATTTCGAAATACCTCGCGGGAACGACGGCGAGCGGGCTTCACGAAGCGTTGCTCGGACGCGAATTTTTCGCGGGAGAATGCCACGTGTATTCGCCGGCGTTCCCGCCGGAGGACATGGCGGAGCTTGTGAAATTCGTCGATCACATTTCGTTCAATTCGCCGCCGCAATGGAAGCGTTTTCGGGAAACGGTCGCCGCGAGCGGGCGCGAAATTTCCTGCGGGCTGCGCGTGAATCCGCAATACGCCGAAGTCGAACGCGAAATCTACAATCCCTGCGCGGCGGGCTCGCGCCTGGGAACGATCCGCTCGGAAATCCGCGCGGGCGATCTCGACGGGTTGGAAGGTCTGCACATGCACACGATGTGCGAGCAGGGCGCGGACGTTCTCGCGCGGACGATCCCGCATTTCGAGGAAAAATTCGGCGACTTCATTCCGCAGATGAAATGGATCAATTTCGGCGGCGGACACTGGATCACGCATCCGGGCTACGACGTCGATCTGCTTTGCGAAACGATTCTCGCGTTCCGCAAAAAATGGGGCGACCGCCTGCAGATTTATCTCGAACCCGGCGAAGCGGTCGCGATCCGAACGGGCGTTCTCGTCTGCACCGTGCTCGACATCGTGAACAACGGAATGCCGATCGCGATTCTCGACACGTCGGCGAGCGCGCACATGCCCGACACGCTGGAAATGCCTTACCGCGCGGAAATTCTCGGCGCGGGAACGCCCGGCGAGTTCCCGCACACGTATCGGCTCGCGGGCGGAACATGCCTCGCGGGCGACGTGCTCGGCGACTATTCGTTTCCGCGTCCGCTCGTTCCCGGACAGCGGCTTGCGCTTCTCGACATGTCGCACTACACGATGGTGAAAAACACGACGTTCAACGGCATTCGCCTTCCCGCGATCGCGAGCTTCGATCCCGCGACCGGCGGCTATGAAGTCGTTCGCCGCTTCGGCTACGCCGACTACAAAAACAAGCTGAGCTGACGTCGCGCGGTCGCGCGCGACGTCCGGCGTTTTTTTTCTGAAAGATGAATCGGGTTTACATCAAGACTTACGGTTGCCAGATGAACGAGCGCGACAGCGAGGCGGTCGCGGAAATGTTGCGTTCCCGCGGCTACTCCATCGTCGACGACGAACACGACGCGGACATCATTTTGCTCAACACGTGCAGCGTGCGCGATCAGGCGGAGCAGAAGGCGATCGGCAAGGCGTATCGCCTGCTCCCGCGGAAAAACAAGATGCGCACGGACGCGGACGGCGGCAGACGGCGGATCGTCGGCATTATGGGCTGCATGGCGCAAAACCGCGGGCGCAGTCTGCTCGACGCGCTGCCGGACCTCGATCTGCTCGTCGGTACGCAGAAATTCCACCGCGTTCCCGAGCATTTGGACAAGCTGCTCGCGACGATGCGCGGGCTCGGTCCGAAGCCGTCCTCGATCGTCGATCTGGACGAAGAGCCCGGCTCGCAAAACACGATAAAAATGCATACGCCCGGGCGGAAAGTTTCCGCGTTCGTTTCGATCATGCAGGGGTGCGACATGCGCTGCGCGTATTGCATCGTGCCGAAGACGCGCGGGCGGGAACGCGCGCGCCCAATCGACGAAATCGTCGAGGAAGCGCGGGAACTCGTCGACGCGGGAACGCGGGAAATCACGCTGCTCGGGCAGATCGTGAACCGCTACGGTCTCCGCGAATTTCCGTCGGTCGACGGCAAGTCGCCGTTCGTTCAGCTTCTGGAAAAACTCAGCGAAATCGACGGGCTGTGGCGCATTCGCTTCACGTCGCCGCATCCGGTCGGTTTCCGCGAAGATCTAATCGACGCGTATCGCCGCCTGCCCAAGCTCTGCAACTTCATTCATCTGCCCGCGCAAAGCGGATCGGACGCGGTGCTGAAAGCGATGCGCCGCCCGTATTCGCGGGAACGCTTTCTCGAACTCGTGAACGCGCTTCGCGCCGCGCGGAGCGATATGTTTTTTTCGACGGACGTCATCGTCGGTTTTCCGGGCGAAACGCGCGAGGATTTCGAACTCACGCGCTCGCTTTTCGAGGAAGTGAAATTCGACATGGCTTACATTTTCCGATACAGCGTTCGCGCGGGAACGCCGGCGGAGGCGCTCGGCGATCCGATTCCCGAAAGCGAAAAAGACGCGCGCAACAAAGAGCTGCTCGCCGTGCTGGAAAGATACTCGCTCGCGCGCAACGAATCGCTCGTCGGCACGGTGCAGGACGTGCTGGTCGAATCGCACGCCAAGCGCGGCGAAAATATTTTCGAGGGACGCAACGGCGGGAACAGAAAAATCGTTTTTCCCGCGGACGAATCGTTCATCGGAAAGCTCGTCGCCGTGAAAATCGAATCCGCCACCGTAACCACACTCGCGGGAACGGTCGTGCGCGTTCTCGCCGAATAAAAAAATCGGCGCGCGCAAAAAAAAAGCGTTCCCGCGCGCGGCGAAAGCCGTTTTTTTTGGGGAACGCCTCAATTACACGGCGACGAAAAGGCCCGCGGGAACGCGCTCCCGCAGGTCTTCTTTTTCAACGAATTTTTTCCCGCGCGAAGCGGTCGCGTTTTATTTCGCGCGGGAACGGCGGCGGCGACGCGCCGCGACCAGTGCCAACGCACCCGCGCCCGCGAGCAAGCCGAACGCGCTCGGCTCGGGAACAGCGGCGATGCTCAGGCTTTTTGCGCTTTCGAGAGAAACGCTCTCCGCAAGGAATTGAGCGCTGAGCACCAAACTGTCGGTCGTCGTGTATCCCGTCGTGGTGAAGCCGTGCACACCCGAGAACACGATATTGGTGGCCGTTGCCGCAGAAGTTTGAATCGTTCCGTCAGCAAAAAGAATCGAAACTGCCGTATTGGTCCTCGTAGCAGAAGTTTCATCGAAATACGCATAGACGAGCGAAATTGCGGTAATCGAATCCCAGTCCGTACTTGAATCAAAGAGGGTCTCGGAAAGACCTGTCGCCGTGCCAGTCCCGCTCGATGAGTCTTTCGTCCAGCATGTGTAAATAGTCGTTGTATGTGCGGAAGAAGAACCGTTGTTGCATGCGCCGAGCGTTCCCGTCTCTTGGTCGCTCCACGTTCCGGAGAACTCGAAGATTTTCGTTACTTCTTGCCATCCGCCGAAATAGCTGCCGTTAATGTCTTTAAACGCATCTACATTAAGCGTGAGCACAATCGCCGCCGCGTCGGTGGATTGGCTGAGTTCGACCGTCGCGGCGCTCGCGAGCGCGGTTGAAGCGGCGAGAAGCACCGCGGTTGAGATGAATTTATTCATGATTTTTTTTGATGAAACTTTTGTTTAAGGCTTGTTGACGAAACCGAGCCGCTCGGAAACCGTTCCCGCGCGAAACTTCTCAATTTCGGGATGCCATTTTGCAAAAAAAAAACGCGCCGCAAGCGTTTTTTTTCGCGGGAACGTTTTTTCCGCGACCCCGCGGGAACGCGCGCGGCGGAGAGACGCCCTCCCCCCCGCGGGATTTTTTGCGGAAGTGCGCTTTTGCCGTTTGCGTTCCCGCGGGAATATGCGTAGATTTCCGCTCATGAAATTTGCGATACTCGGATCGGGAACAGGAAGCAACGCGGAGGCGATTTTGAAAGCCTACCGCGCGGGAACGCTCGGTGCCGCCGTTCCCGTCGCGATTTTCTGCGACATTCCCGACGCGAAAATTCTCGAGCACGGAAAGACTTACGGCGTTCCCGCGTTCCGCCTTGATCCGGGACCGTTCAAAACGAAATTTTCTCCGGAGCGCGAGGCGGCGTGGGCGCAGGCGATACGCGACGCGGGCGCGGACTGGATCGTGCTCGCGGGTTTCATGCGCGTGCTGAAAGCCCCGCTGCTCGACGCGTTCCCGAACCGCATCATCAATCTGCATCCATCGCTGCTCCCGTCGTTTCAGGGCTTGGACGGCATCGGGCAGGCGTGGCGCTACGGCGTCGCCGTCAGCGGCTGCACGGTTCATTTCGTCAATTCCGCGCTGGATTGCGGCGCGATCATCGACCAGGCGGTCGTGCGTCGTGAAAAAACGGATACGCTCGAGACGTTCGCGCGGAAAATTCACGAGCAGGAGCATCGGCTTTTGCCCGACGTCATCCGCCGACTTTCGCTCGGCGAAGTGAAATTCGGCGGCTGAGACCGCGCGGGAACGCATTTTTTTTTGAACTTTAATTTTTCCCGAAATGATTGAAACGCGTTGCGAGATCGAGCGTTCGCTGGCGCAGCCGCTCGAAGATTTTTTCTGCGAGCTCGTGCGTTCGCCGTGGCTGATTTTTTATGAAAAAAACGGCGCGCCGCCTTTTCTGATGGGCTATTTCGACAGCGAGGCGGAAGCGCTGGACGCGTGGACGGATCTGCGCAAGGCGTTCAAAACGCTGCCGGAACGCCCGCTCGTCGGCACGCTCGAAGACCGCGACTGGAAAGAAGCCTACAAGGCGAATCTGCATCCGTGGAGCTACGGGCGGCTACATTGGGTGCCGGAGTGGCGGCGCGCGGAATACGCCGTTCCCGCGGGCGCGGCGGTCGTTTATTTCGACGCAGGACTGGCGTTCGGCACGGGCGATCATCCGACGACGCGCCTGTGCGGGCAACGGCTCGTCGATTTTCTCGAAAAGCGCGGGAACGCGGACGCCGTCGCGGGAACGTCCGTCATCGACGCCGGCTGCGGTTCGGGCATTCTCGCGATTTCCGCCGCGCGGCTCGGCTGCGGGAAGGTTTTCGGGTTCGACCGCGATCCCGAAGCCGTCAAGGTTTCGATTGAAAACCGCGCGAAAAACGCGTTGCCGGACTCCGCGATCGCGTTTTCGCACGACGGGCTGGAAACGGGGCTTGCGCGCGCTGGAGCGGTCGACGTCGTGCTCGCCAACATCATCAGCGACGTGCTCTGCATTTACGCGGACAAGCTTCTCGTCGCCGTGAACGCGGGCGGAATGCTCGCGCTCAGCGGCATTCTCGCGAGCGAACAGGAAACGGTGCGGCGCGTTTTCGAGGGCATGGCGCGCGCGGCGTGGGGCGGGAACGTCCGCGTCGAAGGGCGCGTCATGGGCGAGTGGTCGGACGTCGCGCTTTTCCGCGAATAAAAAAACGCGGAAGCTCCGTGCGGGAACGCGCGGCGGAGCGTCGATTTTTTTTTCTCAGGAAATCAGCTTTTCGCGGACGAGGCGGACGAGTTCGGCGGGAAGTTCCGTCGCTGGAATAAAGCGTTCCGTTCCCGCGCCGATCGCGGGCGAGGATTCGTCGCGTTCCCAGAGCAAAAATCCGTCCGCGACTTTTCCGTCCACCGATTTTTTCCAGCCCTGAAAACCGAGCCGCGCCGCCTGATGCGACGAGCAGGAATTGGGGCAACCGGAAAGGCGAATGTCGCGGACGATGGCGGCGAGATTGCTCGCGGTGCGCAGCGCGGGATTTTCGCGGAAAAATTCGTCGAGCGCGAGCGCCGCGGCGTGCGCGTATTTCGGCGTGTCGAGCATGCCGATTTTGCAGATCGTTGCGCCGACGCAGCAGTCGAGCTGACCGACGAAACTCGAAAACGTGAAATCGACCGGAAGCCGCTTCAGCGCGCGGTAAATCGCGGGAATGGCGGAAACGTGGACGGCGGGCAGAATCACGTTTTTTTCAAACGCCAGTCGGACGGCGGGAACGCCCGTCGCCTCCACAAATTCGACGAAGCCCGCGAATTCTTTCGGTGAAAGTCTTCCGTCGGGAACGAAAAGCGTGACGGAGACGAAATCGTCGCCGAAGCGCGTGGGCGCGAGCGCGAGGCGTTTCCACGCGGCGAAATCGGCGTCGTCCGCGAGTTCGTTTTCCGGCTTCGGCGCGGCGGGAACGGGCGCGCGCAGATCGCGCGGCGCGGCGAAATCCGGCGTCGGCGGGAACGCGATTTTTTCCGACTGCGCGAAATATTCCGCATAGCGCGCGCGGAACGTTTCGTCGCCCCACGCGCGGCGCAGGTGGCGAATCCGCGCCTCGGCGCGGTTTTTCCGATTTCCGTTTTCGCTGAAAAGCGCGAGCATCGCGTAGGTCGCCTGCGCGATTTTTTCTTCGGGAAGAAAATCGAAGAGCCGCGCGCCGATTGCGGGATTCCGCCCGAATCCGCCGCCGCCGTAGACGACGAATCCGCGCCTGCCGTTCCCGTCGAGCGCTTCGACGAATCCCAAATCCTGACGTAGCGCGAGCGCTTCGTCGTTCCGCGACGCGAACGCGATTTTGATTTTTCGCGGGAGCGCGAACGCGAAATCCCAGTCGAACACCGTTCCCGTGAGAAACCGCGCGAAGGGCACGAGATCGAACAGCCCGCCGCGCGCGATGCCACTGTCCGGCGTCACGGAAACGCTGCGGAACGTGTCGCCGCCTCCGCCGCGGAACGGCAGTCCGTTGTCCGTGCAGGCGCGGACAACGGCGGCGGCTTTTTCCGGCGTCAGCCCGTGAACTTGGATATTCTGCCGCGTGGAAAAAACGGTGAATTCCGGACGCGTTTCGAGAAACAGCTCCGCGAGAAATTTCAAAGAAGCGACGGAAATTTCCGCGCCGGTCTGCCGGATGCGCGCCATCATTTTCCCGTCGCGCTGCGGATAAACGCCGAACGGGGATCCCGCGGGCTTGGTCTGATCGACGGTGATTTCGCCGCGTGCGGCGCGTTCGAGGTTTTCCAGCAACGTCCGCTGGGAATCTTTGATTTTTTTGAGCAGCTCCGGAGTCATGAGATTTTTTTTTGAAGATTGGTATTTGAAATGAAACGCGCGGGAACGGAAACTTTTTTTTTCAGAACCCGATGAAGAGAATGCCGGGCAGATCCGTTTCGGGCAGAACGAGCGAATCGAGCGTTCCCGCGACGGAAAATTCCCGCCGTGCGTCGCCGCAGCCGAAAACCGCGCGGACGGGCGTTTCCGCGGGAACGCCGGACGCGAGCAGCTTCGCCGCGATCCGCGGGAACGCGCGCACGCCCATGTAGATGATTTGTCTGCCGTCGCGCGGCGCGGAAAAATCGCCGTCGTCCTCTTCGCCGCTCGCCGTGCGTCCTGTGACGAGCGTGACGGCGCGGGCGCGGGAACGCTCCGTGAGCGGCAGGCTTTCCGCCGCCGCCGCCGCTTGAAACGCGCTGACGCCGGGAAGAATTTCCCACGAAACGCCCGCCGCGCGGAACGCGTCAAGCTCTTCGCGGAGCCGCGCGAAAATCGTCGGGTCTCCGCCTTTGAGCCGCACGACGCGCAGACCTTGCCGTGCGAAGCGGACGCACATTTCTGAAATTTCTTTCTGTGGGAACGCGTGACGGTGTTCTCGCTTGCCGACGTCGATTTTTCGCGCTTGTACGGGAACGAAGCCGAGCGCATCTTCGGGAATCAGCGCGTCGTGGACGCACACGTCGCATTCGCGCAGCGCGGCAACGACGTTGAGCGAAATGTTCCCGCGCCCGACGCCCGCGCCCGCGACGACGATTTTTCCCGCGCGACGTTCCCGCAGAGCGGCGGCGGCTTCGGCGGATTTTCTTTCCGCCTCGGCGGAAATTTTTTCGGCGAAGCCCGAGCGCAGCGCGTCGGCGGCGGCGCGTGTCGCGCGGTGATTTTCCCCGCCGGAGGAAACGGCGAACGTGAGGTTTCCGCGCGCGGATTCGACGACGGCGGGAAGCATGAAATCTCCCGCGCGCCAGCCCGCGTCGACGGCGGAGCAGAGCGCGGCACCGCGTTCCCGCGAAACGCGCAGGATTTCCGCGTTGGTCTTTTCGTCGTTCACCGCCGCCGTGACGAGAAAAATTCCGTCGGCGTCTTCGGGGCGGAACGCGCGTTCCCGCAGTTCGATTTTTCCCTGTTTTGCGAGTGCGCGGAATTCGCTCCGCACGCGCGGCGCGACGACGCGCAGACGCGCTCCCGCCGCGAGCAACCGCCGCGCTTTTTTCAGCGCGACCGTTCCCGCGCCGACGAGCAGGCACGGGCGGTCTTCGAGCATTAGGCAGACGGGATAGATTTTCATTCGCGCGAAAAATTATGCGCCATTCGGCGCACGCAGGCGATCAAATGATGTAGTCGCCCTCCCAGTTCTGGTCTTCGCTGAAAATGCGGGAGGTCTTCGGAATGAGATAGACGGAATCGCCCGCGGCGAGAGTCTCGCGCTCGAAATCCTCCGGCGAAAGGTGAACGTGCAGAAAATTTTTCCGAGCGTCGATCAGCTCGATTTTCACGAGCGCTCCCGCGAGAATGACGCGGGAAATCTTCGCGGGAACGCCGCCGCCGTCCGGCGATTTGTGGACGATGAAATCGTGCGGGCGCACGAGCATGCGCACTTCGCCGCCGTCCGCGGGAACGCCCGGCGAGCCGCTGAAATCCGCGTGTCCCTGTCCGAGTTTTCCGTAAAAGACGTTCACTTCACCGAGAAAATTCATCACGAATTCGTTGACGGGATTGCGGAAGACTTCGTTCGCGGAGCCGCTTTGCTCGACCGCGCCTTTGTTCATGACGACGAGGCTGTCCGCGACTTCGAGCGCCTCCTCCTGATCGTGCGTGACGAGAATCGTCGTCAGCTCGATTTGTTCGTGGAGACGGCGCAGCCAGCGGCGCAGTTCCACGCGCACCTGCGCGTCGAGCGCACCGAAGGGCTCGTCGAGCAGAAGCACGCGCGGCTGAATCGCGAGGGCGCGCGCGAACGCGACGCGCTGCCGCTGTCCGCCGGAAAGCTGGTCGGGAAAGCGTTCGCCCAAGCCGGGAAGCTGAATCAGTTCCAACAATTCGTTCACGCGGGAACGGATTTCGTCTTTGGTCGGGCGTTCCCGCCGCGGCTTCACCTTCAGCCCGAACGCGATGTTTTCGAAGACCGACATGTGGCGGAACAGCGCGTAATGCTGAAAAACGAAGCCGACTTTGCGGCGGTTGACGGGAAGCGTCGTCGCGGGAACGCCGTCGAAGAGGATTTCCGCGCCGTCCGTTTCGTCGGGGAATTCGAGTCCGGCGATGATGCGCAGAAGCGTCGTTTTCCCGCAGCCGGACGGACCGAGCAGGGCGGTCATTTTTCCGCTTTCCGCGGTGATGGAGACGTCGCGGAGCGCGTGCGTGTTCCCGAAAGTCTTGCTGATGCGTCGAATTTCGATTCCCATTTTCTTTTTACCTTTCGGCGGAGATTTTCGATTTCAGAATGCGTTTGACGACGATGGAGACGACGGCGACGAAACTCAGCAGGCTCGCCGCCGCGAACGCTGCCGTGAAGCTATATTCGTTGTAGAGAATTTCCACGTGAAGCGGAAGCGTGTTCGTCTCGCCGCGGATGTGTCCGGAGACGACGGAGACCGCGCCGAACTCGCCGACGGAGCGCGCGCCGCACAGCAGCACGCCGTAGAGCAGCCCCCAGCGGATGTTCGGGAGCGTCACGCGCAGAAACATCTGCCACGGCGACGCGCCGAGCGTCAGCGCCGCCTGTTCTTCCGCGCTTCCCTGTTCCCGCATCAGCGGAATCAGTTCCCGCGCGACGAACGGGAACGTGACGAAGAGCGTCGCGAGAACGATGCCCGGGAGCGCGAAGATGATTTCGACGTCGTGCGCGGAAAGCCATGCTCCGAACCAGCCGTGAATGCCGAAGAGCAGCACGAAAATCAGACCGGAGACGACGGGCGAGACCGTGAACGGCAGGTCGATCAGCGCGATGATGAACGCGCGTCCGCGAAATTCGAATTTCGAAAGCGCCCACGCCGCCGCGACGCCGAAAACCGTGTTCACGGGAACGACGATGAGCGTCGTCAGCAGCGTGAGCCGAATCGCCGCGAGCGTGTTTTCGTCGGAAATTCCCGCGAACCAGACCGCCGCGCCCTGCCGGAACGCCTCGCGGAAGACGACGATCAGCGGCAGCACGATGAAAACGAAGACGACGGCGAGCGCTCCCGCGGAAACGAGCGCGTCCGAAATCGAAAGGCGGGAACGGCGCGTCGAGCGTTCCCGCGCGGAATGTTTTTTCGTGAAGATCATTTTGCGCGACCTCGTCCGAAAATCCGGTTGACGACGAGAATCAGAATCAGCGAAAGCGCGAGCATCGTCAGCGCGATCGCCGTTCCTCCCGGATAGTTGTATTGTTCGAGCTGCGTGACGATGAGCAGCGACGTGATTTCCGTTTTCATCGGTGCGTTTCCCGCGATGAAGATGATCGTGCCGTATTCGCCCAGCCCGCGCGCGAACGCGAGCGTGAAGCCGGAAAGTAGCGCGGGAGCGAGCGACGGAATCAGCACGCGGCGCAGCGTCTGGAAACGGCTTGCGCCGAGGCTTTTCGCCGCGTCCTCCGCGTCGCGCCCGAGGTCCGCCAGCGCGGGTTGCACGGCGCGGACGACGAACGGAATGCCGATGAAAATCATCGCGACGACGATTCCCGCGGGCGTGAACGCGATTTTGATTCCGAGCTTCGCGAAAATCGCGCCGATGTCGCCTTTGGGCGCGTAGATCGTCGCCATCGCGATCCCGCAGATCGCCGTCGGCATCGCGAACGGCAGGTCGATCAGCGCGTCGACGATGCCCTTCGCGGGAAAGCGCACGCGCACGAGGAAATACGCGACGAGTGTTCCGAGCGCGAGATTGATCAGCGCGGCGAGCGCCGCCGAGCCGAACGTGACGCGGAACGACGCGAGCACGCGCGGATCTGAGATCACGGCGAAAAATTCTGACGCGCCGAGCGACGCGCTCTTGAAAATCAGTGTGCTCAGCGGAATCAGCACGAGCACGGTGAGATAAACGAGCGCGAACGAGAGCGTCGGCGCGAAGCCCGGAAGAATGTTTTTTTTGCGGAACGACATCGGGACGGGCGCGGCGGGAACGCTCCGTGCGTTTCGTCGGAGCGTTCCCGCGCGGGGCGGTTTTCTTCGTTATTTGTAAATTTGGTCGAACAGCCCGCCGTCGGCGAAATGCCGCTTCTGGGCGGTTTTCCAATTTTCCTCGAATTCGGAAAGCTGAATCAGATGCGTTTCGCGGAACCGCGCGACGTCTTCCGGATTCGCGAGCTGCGGATAGCGCGGGCGGTAATACTGCGAGGCGATGATTTTTTGTCCCTCCGGCGAGTAAAGAAATTTCAGATACGCTTCGGCGATTTCCCGCGTGCCGCGCTGATCGACCACGGCGTCGACGACGGCGACGACTGGCTCGCAGAGAATGCTGACGGGCGGGACGACGATTTCAAACTCGTCGCCCGCGCTGCCGAGCTCGTTTTTCGCGAGATAAGCCTCGTTTTCCCACGCGAGCAGCACGTCTCCAAGACCGCGCTGGACGAACGACGTCGTCGCGCCGCGCGCGCCGGAATCGAGCACGGGAACGTGTCTGTAAAGCTCCCGCAGATAGTCTTTCGCCGCCGCTTCCGCGCGCGCCGTTTCTTCCGCGAACGCGGGATCGCGCAGCTTGGAAAGGTCGCCGAGTTCCCGCCGCAGGACGTAGCTCCACGCGGCGAGATGATTCCAGCGCGCGCCGCCGGACGTCTTCGGGTTCGGCGTGATGACTTCGACGCCCGGCTTGATGAGGTCTTCCCACGTCTTCAGATTTTTCGGATTTCCCTTGCGCACGAGAAAGACGACCGTCGAGGTGTAGGGCGAGGAATTTTCCGGCAGACGGCTCTGCCAGTTTTCGTCGATGCGCCCGGAAAGTGCCGCGATTTCGTCGATGTCGTAGGCGAGCGCGAGCGTGACGACGTCCGCCTTGATGCCGTCGATGACGCTTCGGCCCTGCTTTCCGGAGCCACCGTGCGACTGGCGGATTTTCACGTGTTCGCCGGTTTCCTGCAGGCGGTGCGTGGCGAAGGCTTCGTTGAAGCGGCGGTAGAGTTCCCGCGTCGGGTCGTAGGAAACGTTCAAAATCTCGACCGTTCCCGCGACGTTTTCCGCGTTCGGCGCCGAGTCGTCGTTCCCGCAACCGCCGAGCGCGAACGCGAGAGGGAACAGCAGAAGCGCCGCTTTGTTTTTTCCGAAATTTTTGAAATCGAACATGATGCGTTTTTTTTGAGGTTTAAATCGAATAATCGCTGTCCACGTTGAAGAACGGAAGCACGCCCTCGAAGATGAGAAGATCGCGGATTTTGCCGCAGACCTGCTCGACGGGCTCGTCTTCCGAAACCGTCAGCTTCGCGTCGGGACGGCTGACGCCGACGGCGACGATGAGCGGCTTCAGCCCCTGAATGAGCGCGTTTTCGTCGGGATCGTTCTCGCGCACGGCGGTGAGGAAAATGAATCCCGCGTCGATGAACGCGAGTGCGGTCTGCCGCAGCTCGACGAAGCGCTCCCGCCGGTTTTCCGCGTCTTCGGGAACGCTCAGCAGGTAGCAGTTGAGGTCGCGGCGGAAGAGCCGTGCTTCGAGCTCGGCGGCGAGCCGGTGTGCGTTTTTCCCGCAGAAGAGAATGCCGCGCGGGCGATGGTTGCGGCGCGCGATGCGTTCCCGCGGGAGCACGTTTCCGTTCCACCAGCCCGAAATGCGCGAGGCGGCGGTGTTCCCGTCGTCCGCGGACGCGGTGATCGTTCCCGCGCCCGCCGTCTCGTTCGTCTTTGAATCGACGAGAATGAATCTGCCAGTGGCGCGGTTTTTTTCGTAGGCGTCAAAGAACAGCGGCGTGGTCGTCTGAATGATGACGTCGCCGATGCCGTTGAGCGTCAGCGCGTCCGTCTGAGACGATTCCAGCGTGTTGACGTCGATTTTTCGGAGAATGCGCTTGACCGTCGCCTTGTAGAAGCGCGAGCCGTGGCGCAGCAGGTATTCGCGGTTCGGGACGAGTGCGTTCTGCGACATCCAGACGAGCCGCGCGACGATGTAGGAGGATTTTTGGGGCGCGGAATTTTCCGCCGCGATGATGTCGCCGGAGCTGATGTCAATTTCGTCGCGGAGCGTCAGCACGACCGCCTGCGGCGGGAACGCCTCGTCGAGTTCGCCGTCCGCCGTGACGATGGATTTGACGAAGGTTTTTTTCCCGGACGGGAACGCGCGTACCGCGTCGCCTTTGCGCACGACGCCGGACGCGACCGTTCCCGCGAAGCCGCGGAAATTCAGGTTCGGGCGAATGATGACCTGGACGGTGAAGCGCAGATCGCGCAGGTTGTATTCCTGCCGCACGTCCGCCGTCTCCAGCGTTTCGAGCAGCGATTTCCCGCGGTAATACGGCGTTTTTTCCGGTGAGGTTCTGACGACGTTCACGCCTTCGAGCGCGGAAATCGGAATCGGATAAATGTGCGGAATCCTGAGTTTTTCCGCGAGCGCCGCGAACTCGTCGCGGATTTCGTTGAAGCGCGCTTCGGAATAGTCGACGAGGTCGATTTTGTTCACGGCGACGATGACGTGGCGGATTCCGAGTAGTGAGACGATGAACGCGTGGCGTTTCGTCTGCTGCACGATCCCGTGGCGCGCGTCGATGAGAATGATCGCCAGGTCCGCGGTGGACGCTCCCGTCGCCATGTTGCGCGTGTATTGCTCGTGTCCGGGGCAGTCCGCGATGATGAATTTCCGTTTCGGCGTCGCGAAATAGCGGTAGGCGACGTCGATCGTGATGCCCTGTTCCCGCTCGGCTTTCAGCCCGTCGAGCAGGAGCGCGTAGTCGATCTGTCCCGCTCCCGTCGTGCCGGATTTTTTGCTGTCGTGCTTGAGCGCGGCGAACTGGTCTTCGAAAATGAGTTTGCTGTCGTAGAGCAGACGTCCGATCAGCGTCGATTTCCCGTCGTCCACGGAGCCGCAGGTGAGGAAGCGCAGCAGGTCTTTTTTTTCGTGTGCGTCCAGATATTCTTTTACGCTGTCCATTAAAAATAGCCTTCCCGTTTCTTTTGTTCCATTGAAGAATCGCCGTCGTGGTCGATGACGCGCGTCGAACGCTCACTGACTTTGCATTTCAGTGTTTCCTCGACGATTTCCTCGATGGTCGAAGCCGTCGATTCGATCGCTCCCGTGAGCGGATAGCAGCCGAGCGTGCGGAAACGCACGGTCTTCATCTGCGGCTTTTCGCCCGGGAGCAGGCGCATCCGCTCGTCGTCGACCATGATGAGCGTTCCGTCGCGTTCGACGACGGGGCGCGGCTTCGCGAAATACAGCGGCACGATCGGAATATTTTCCAGCCGGATGTATTGCCAGATGTCCGTTTCCGTCCAGTTGGAAAGCGGGAAGCAGCGCACGCTTTCGCCCGGATTGATTTTCCCGTTGTAGAGATTCCACAGCTCCGGACGCTGGTTTTTCGGATCCCATTGGTGAAACGCGTCGCGGAAGGAAAAAATGCGTTCTTTCGCGCGGGATTTTTCCTCGTCGCGCCGCGCGCCGCCGAACGCGACGTCGTATTTTCCAGCGTTCAGCGCCTGCAGGAGCGCCTGCGTCTTCATGATGTCCGTGTATTTCCGGCTCCCGTAGTCGAACGGGTTCACGCCGGCGGCGCGTCCCTTTTCGTTCGTGTGGACGATGAGGTCGAGACCCTGCTCGCGGCAGAACTCGTCGCGGAATTTTATCATTTCGCGAAACTTCCACGTGGAATCGATGTGAAGCAGACTGAACGGGAGCCGCCCGGGATAAAACGCCTTTTGCGCGAGCCTCACCAGCACCGAGGAATCCTTTCCGATCGAATAGAGCAGGATCGGGCGTTCGAATTGGCTGACGGCTTCGCGGAAAATGTAAATGCTCTCCGCTTCGAGTTGACGCAGTTGACTGAGATTGCCGATTTCCGACATAGACTGATTAGACTTTGTTGGGTTCTGTTTTCTTTGAAACGTGATTGTGCAGCCCGCATTCGCGCTTTTCCGCAGGTTCCCACCACCAACGCCCCGCGCGGACGTCTTCCGTCCGGCGGACGGCGCGCGTGCAGCAGGCGCAGCCGATGCTCGGGAATCCGACGTCGTGAAGCCGGTTGTAGGGCAAATTCCGATTCGCGATGTAGCCGAAGACGCGCTCCTCGCTCCACGCCGCCAGCGGATTCATCTTCAGAAGCCCGTTCGCGGGATCGTCCTCGATTTCCTCGATGTCCGTGCGCGTCACGGATTGCCCGCGCCGCTGCCCGCAAATCCAAAGCTCGTTCCCGCGGAGCGCGCGGCGCAACGGGGAGATTTTTCTCACGCGGCAGCACAGCCGGCGCAGCTCCACGCTCTGCCGGAACAGGTTGATTCCGTGTTCCCGCACCATCGTTTCAAGCTCTTCCGCGTCCGGCGAAAAGACGCGTATGCGCACGCCGAAAAATTTTTCCGTTTCTTCGAGCAACGCATACGTTTCCTCGAAAAGCCTTCCCGTGTCCAGCGTGATGATCGGGATTTCCAGCCTGTTGCGGGCGATGATGTCCGTGATGACCTGGTCTTCCGCGCTCAACGACGTGGCGAAGACGACTTTTCCGGCGAATTCTTCCGCCGCCGATTTCAGCAACGCTTCCGCGCGCGCTCCGCGGGAACGCGCCTGAAGCTCTGCTATGGAGATTCGTGTCTGCATTTTGTTTTTTTTCAAATAAATGACTACCAAAATAGTAGTGATTAATTTTTCAAAAAGAAAAACACCTCCTCCCGCGAAATGCAACAGCTTTTTTTTTTCGCGGGAACGCGGGAAAAAGATCGCGGGAACGAAAAAACGCGCCGGAAAGCGCGGGAGCGTTCCGTTTTTTTTCAGAAAAAATCAGAGCAGGCTCTCAATCGCTTCCGCTATCGCTTCGGACGTCGCGCGCACGGCGACGCCGGCGACGGGAACGCCCAGCTTGCGCAGCGCGGACGCGGTCGGTTCGCCGATCGCGACGACGCGCGGCTGCGTCGCGGATTTTTCAAGGCGCAGATTCGGCGCCTGTGCGACGAACGACTGCGCCGCGCTCCCGCTCGCGAAGACGATGAAGTCCGCGCCGTTCGCGCGAAAATCCGCGAGCGCGGGATGCTCGCTCACGTCCGCCGCGTCCGCCGAGTAGCACGGGAACGCGTCGACGATCGCGCGCGCTTCCTCCGTGAGCCGCCGCGCGAGCGCGTTCGTGCCGCGGTTGCCGGTAACGACGCAGATTTTCAGATTTTCGAGGTCGTGTTCGGCGATCAGCTTGTCCGCGAGCGCTTCGCCCGTGTGAATTTCGGGAACGAGTTCCGCTTCGAGGTGCAGTTCCTCCACGGCTTTTCGCGTCGCGGGACCGACGCAGGCGATGCGGCACGGACCGAGCCAGCGCAGATCCCTGAACCGCGCGAAGAATTTTTTGAAAAATCCGCGCACGCCGTTCGCGCTCGTGAAGACGAGCCAGTCGTATTCGGAAATCATCGAAAAAATTTCCGAGGCGGCGTCCTCGTCTCCGTCGAGCGTGATTTCGATCAGCGGCATTTCGATGACTTCCGCGCCGCGCGCTTCCAGAACGCCGCGCAGCTCGGCATTGTGTTCTTCGGGACGCGTGACGACGACCCGACGGTTTTTCAACGTCTTCATATCGCGTCCATTCTCGCAACTCGTTCCCGCGCCTTGCAAGCCCGTTCCCGCGCGTTCGCTTCCGCCGCGCGTTCCCGAAAGAGGCGGGAACGCAAAAAGCCGCGCCCGCGAAAAAAGAGTCGCCAACCGTTTTTTTTTGCAGAATGAGATCCGGAGAATGTGAAGATGATAAGCGAAAAAAGTCGATACGAGATCGAAATGGAAATTTACGAAACGAGCCTCAAGGCGGACTTCGTCGGCTCGACGCAGAAGACGGCGGACGGACTCGTCGTCCGGATGCTCTGCGACACGGAATATCGGCTGAAGCATTTTTTCATTCCCCTGTTTCGCCGCGCCGCGAAGCGTTCCCGCACGAAGTTCCGGCTGTCGCGGGAATGCAACGATAAGAACGAAATCCGTTCCGTGACGGCGACGTTCGTCCCCACGCTTCTCGCGCGGATTTTCGGCGAATGACGTTCCCGCCCGCCCGCTTGCGCCGCGCCGCCTTCTCCCGCAGAATTTCGGACAATGAAAAACGTAAACTTCGCCGCCACCGTTCTTCTCGTCGTCGCCGTGCTCGCGTTTAGCACCTTTCTCGTCATCTCCGCGAACAACGCGTCGTTGCTGTATTCGGACGCGCATTCCGGAAACGCTCCCGCGCGCGCGCCGACGGATCCCCGACTGCGGGAACTGGCGACGGAGGCGCAGACGCTTTCGCGGGAACGCGAATCGCTCGCGGGCAGGCTCGCCGCCGTCGCGGGAACGCTTCAGCTTGAAAAAATCGACGGACGTCCGGATTTTTCCGACGCGGACGGAATTTTCGCCGCGATCGCCGCTCGCGCCGAAGCTTTTTCGGAAGCGGGAAAACGGATTCGCGCGCGCCTTGCCGACGCGCTCGCAGCGGTGGAAAAGCTGAACGCGTCCGTCGATTCCGCGCGGAAATCGCTCGCGAAAAAAAAGAGAACGGGCGGAGCTGCGGCGTTCCCGCCTCGCGTCGCTCGCGGAACGCGCTTCCTCTCTGCAGGAAGACGTCGAAATCGCGGAAAAGGAATTCGCGGGAACGCCGTCTTTCCGCCGCGCGGAAGTTTCCCGACGGCTGGAAAATCTGCGCGAGACGCTACGGGAAACGGAAACCGCCGCCGCGTCGCTCGCGGAAAAGGAGATCGCCGAAGAAGAAGCCGTCCGGAAATTGCAGGAACGCGCCGACGCGCTCGCCGCACGAAAAGCGAAAGCCGAAGCGTTCGCGCTCACGGCGCAAAACGACCTGCGCGCCTGCGCCGAAGCGGCGGCGATTCTCGCGGAAATGGAAGAGAACGCCCGCGCGGCGGAACGGAATTCGGACGAAACCGCGCGCGTCCGGGCGGAAATCGCCGGCGTTCCCGCGGACTGAATTTTCTCGCGGGAACGCGGAAAAAAAATTGCGGGAACGAAAAAAAAATGCTTGGCAAGCGTTTTTTTTTGCAAAATGGGGCTTCGAAATCGGGACGTTTCGCGCATCTGCGGCGGTTTGGTTTCAAAAAAAATCCATCCAAGGAGTCAAAAAAAATGAAAAGGTTTATGCCTCATATTGCAATAATCGCGGCTGCGGGAATGACGATTTCCGCGGTCGCCGCGGAAGCGACGGAAACGACGAATCCGCACGACGTCTCGCTGGTCGCGGTGCGCAACGCCGTCGGCGATAATCCCGCCGTGAAAGTGGGAATGACGTTCAATGCGACCGGATTCACGTCGACAGCCGGCGCGGAAACGAGCGTTTATCTGACGAAGGACGGGACGCAATCCGGCGAGCAACTCGATCTGACGAACACCAATCTCTATTTCGACGGGACGGGAACGACCGTGATCGTCGGCGGGAACATCAAGAGCGACACGACCGTCGCGAACGGCGTTTCGAAGAGCGGAGACGCATTCGTCGTCGCGGAGGGTACCGTCGTGCTGGACGGCGCGAACCTCGGCAACATCAAACAGAATCTTTCCGTCGGCACGGCCTACACGGAGAGCAAGAGCGCGACGCTGACGCTGAAAAACGGCGCTGTTCTCGAAACGACGAATTATTACAACTCCGTCGGCGCGAACGGCACGGCGGGAACGATAAACGTTTCCGACACGAGAACGACGCTGAAAACGCAGCAAATCACGCTGGGCGCGGGACAGGTCGGGCTGACGTCTTACTCCGGTTTCGCGAAGTCGGAGACGGAATTTTACTGGCAGCCGCTCGCGCTTTACAACGAAACCGTGTCGGTCGCGGCGAGCACGGGAACGATAAACATTTCCGACGGCGCGAAAATGTATGTCGGCGACGGCAATGCGAACAACTCGACGAATAAGCTTCAGATTTTCAACGGCAGCATCAATGTCACCGGCGAAAATTCGGAGCTGGTGCTTGGCAACAAAAGCAAGCTGACGATGGATCCGAATTACGGAACGCTCGAGCAGGCGACCTCGTTCTCGAATGCGATCAACGTCAAGGACGGCGGGAAGATTTCCGTCGGGAACGATTCCAGCGGGAACGCCGGTGCGCTGGCATATTTTTCGATGGGGTTGCTCTACGGGGACAACTACAAAGTCACCTCCGCCTTGAACGTCGCCGGGAGCGGTTCCGAAGTCGCGATCAAAACGGCGTCGGTTTTTGTCGGCGGCGTGGCGACGTCTCTTACTTCTACGGAAAACGCGTCGAGTAAAACGACGATTTCGGTGAGCGACGGCGCGAAACTCGCCATTTCCGCGACCACCGGCTCCGTGTATTTCGCCTATACGAACAGTGCCTATTCCAACCTTGAAAATCACACGACGTTCGAGATTTCCGGCAAGGACACTTCGTTCACGCTGGAAAGCGCGGCGAAGGAAGTATCACTGGGCACGTCCGGTTGCGAAAATACGAGCGTGACGATCAACGTTTCCGACGGCGCGAGCGCGAAAATTTCGGCGGGAACGACCATTTACGCCTTCGGCACAGAGATTTCCGTTTCCGGCGACGGGAGCACGCTCACGACTGCCGGCAAGTTGATTTTGGGTGACGGGGGTGTGCTTTCCGTCGGAAGCGGTTCGGCGTGGATTTCGGAAGGCGATGTCACGGTCAAGGACGGCGCGACGCTCATCATTGACGTTTCAGCCGCCGCGGCTCCGGAGGTCGCCACGTTTTCCGCGCGCTCGACGTTCGCCGACGTCGACGTTTCGTCCGCGGATCCGGCGTCTGTCACGTTCGCCGAAGGTGCGACGCTTTCGCTCGAAGACGGCGCGGTCGTCAAGCTCACGCTCGGCGACGAAGGTCTGGAATCGCTCGAAGCCGACGCCGGTCTCAGTCTCGCCGGAATTTTCTCCGGCGCGACGCTGAGCGTTTCCGAAAACGCAGCCTTCGAAATTTTCGATTCGAACGGCACGTCCGTCGGAACGGCGAAGGTCAGCACTTCCAGGGACGGCGGCACGACGCTCTTCATCCCCGAGCCGAGCGCGTTCGGGCTGCTCGCGGGCATCGGCGCCCTCGCGCTGGTCGCGGCGCGTCGCCGCCGGCGTTCCCGCGCGAAATAAGCATTTCTGGTTTTGTTGTGTGAAACCTGTTTGAAGTTCGGCGTTCCCGCGTGTCCTTTCGCGCGGGAACGCTTTTTTTTGTGTTCGGGGCATTGACGCTCGCGGGAGCGATTAAACTTTTAAGCCGTTAAGCTCATAAGCTTTTTTTCGCGGGAACGCGGAAAAAAGGGGAGCGCTCTCGCGCCGCTCGTTGCCGGCGACGTTCCCGCGCGTGCCGTTTCAGAAAATCGCGACGAAGAGAAACCAGACGAAAACGCAGAGGCAGTAAAAAAGTTTGACGCTCGTCGCGGCGATCGCGCCCAGAAGCGTGCCCCAGCCCGCGCGCGCGCTTTCGCGCCAGTCGCTCCCGCCGAGAAATTCTCCGAGTGTCGCGCCGACGATCGGTCCGACGAGCAGCCCGCTCAGCATTCCCGCGATGCCGCCGAGCGGCGAAAACAGAATCGGACCGACGATCGCGCCGACGAGTGCACCGACGCCGCCGCGCCACGTCGCGCCGAATTTCGCCGCGCCCCACCAGCTCGAAAAAAAGTCGAACGCGAGCGTCGCCGCCGCGAGGATTCCGGCGAACGTCAGCGTTCCCGCGCCGATCAAGGGGGACGCGTTCCCGCCGTCGTCGGGCGTCGAGAAAATGAAGTAGACGAGCGGTCCCGACCAAGCGACGAGCGGTCCCGGAAGCCCGGGAACGAACACGAAAACGCAGCCGAGCAGAATCAGAAAAAAGGCGATGACGACGAGCGCAATTTCCATTTCTTTTTTTTCGGCGTTGAGGCGGCGGGCGGACGGACGCGTTCAGTCTGGAAGTTTTTCGGACGCGGCGTCGAGCAGGCGGAGCGCTTCGAGCGTCTGCGCTTCGTGCGCGTTCCCGCCTCCGTTTTCGACGGTGAAGGTTTTTTTCAGAAATTCGTCGAGCGCGGCGACGGCGGCTTCGAGTTCCCGCGGTGCGTTTTCTTCGGCGGCGCGGGAACGCAGAATGCGGATTTTTTCAAAATCTTCCAGACCGTCGCGGAAATGCTCGAGACGCATCGAGCTACGGTTTCCCGGGTAAACGAGGAAGCAGTCGCCCGCCGGCCAGTTGCCGAACGCGGTTGTCGCGAACGGATTTTCGTTCCACGAATTGTAGGCCCAGCGCAGAATGCCGTCGAATCCGTTCGCGGCGGCGTAGAGACCGAGCCAGCGGGCTTCCGCGGGAGCGCTGTGCGAGAATGTGTTCGGGCGCGGCGGATTCACGCACACGTAAAACGTCGTTTTTCTGCCTTGTGCGCGGCGTTTTTCGGCGAGCGCGGGAA
Source organism: uncultured Enterobacteriaceae bacterium (assembly GCA_964633895.1). GTDB lineage: Bacteria > Verrucomicrobiota > Verrucomicrobiia > Opitutales > UBA953 > Spyradosoma. The sequence continues at coordinate 22,644 of CAZWIK010000011.1, forward strand.
CGCCTCCGCCGGAGTGTTCGAACGCCGGCGAAATGTCGTAGACGCAGTCGCTCATGCGCGTCGGGTGGTCGTTCGCGGAGACGATTTTGAGTTCGGGCGCGAATTTTTCGATAACGCGCCGCGCGGCGTCGAGTTGCGCGTCCGGACGTTCGTCGAGCGCGATGCAGGTTTTTTCGAGCAACCCTTTTTGAACGAGATGTTTTCTGAAATCGATCAGAAACGCGCCCCAGATTTCTTCGAACGTCGGCGAGGCGACGTCGAGCGCGAAATTTTTCCGCGTTCCCGAGGCTTCGTCGAAGTAGCCAATTTTCATCGACCACGGGAGCATGGAGTAGCAGGAAATTTGTTCGCCGATGCCGATTTCATTCGTCATGAATTCGACCCACGCGTCGAACGCGGAATAATCGAATTTCCACGAGCCGTCCGCCGCGCGCGTCCATTTGATCATGGATTCCCAGTCGTCGTAAGTCTGATGATTCCACGGTTCCTCGATGATGCCGCAGGTTACGGCTTTTTGCCCGAGGTCGCGCAGGCGTGTCATCAGCGGCGCGAGCGCGGCGAAGTGTTCCCTCGACCAGAGCGGCGTTCCCGTCCAGCGCGCGACTGCCTGCGGGTGTTGCCACAGGTCGAGGTGCACGGCGCGTTTTTCCGGCGGTGGGAGCGTCGCCGAAAGCACGCGGAGCCGGAGCGGGAGCGTCGCGGCGGCGTTCCCGCCGAGATTCGCGCGGAAAACTCCGGAATACGCGCCGGCGTCGGCGCCTTCGGGAACGCGGACGGAAACGAGAAACTCGCGCAGCGTTCCCGCGGGCGCGCAAGCCAGCGTTCCCGCGCGGTCGACGACGTCCGCGAACTGCACGCCGCTGTTTCCGAGCGTCCAGCGCACGGGCGAGACTTCGGCTTCGAGCGTCGCGCCGCCGTCTTTTTTCAGAAGAATTTTTCCTTCGGGCGCGATGGCTTCAAGCGCGTCCGCTCCCGCCCAGACGCCGACGCGGAAAACCGCGGTTTCGCCGCGCCAGACGCGGGGCGCGGGAACGTCCGCTGCGGCGGCGGATTCTTCCGGCGGCGCGGAATCGCGCGCGAAGCGGGAAAACGGCGCGAGGAGGCGGAGTTCGGGCGTTCTTTCCGTCGCGTTCGCGACGACGGGCGCGGGCGGCTCAAAATTTTCCGCGTTGGGCGGCGGCGTTCCCGCGCGGGCGAAAACGGAAGAAACGCCGCATGCGAAGAACGCGGCGGCAACGGGAAGAACGGGCGTTTTTTTTCTCATGCGGGGAAACGGGAAAGTGCGTGAATGCTCCGGCGGCGGGAACGGTTCATTCCTCGGGCGGATTCGGCGCGATGATGTTCGCGGGAAAAACGGGAATTTGCTGTTGCGCCGCGGCTTCCCCGCCGGACAGAACGTCGTTCGTGAGCTGCTCGCTTCCCGGATTCATCTTGGCGAAAATCACGAACAGCAGAAAAACCCAGAGCGCGAAGACGATTTGAAGAATCCACGAAAGGAACAGGATTTTCGCGTGCACGAGAAAGGTGTCGATTTTCTTTTCTTCCATACTCGGAAATTTTTTTTGGTTAAAATTCGGGAACGACCGTTTCGTCGGGCGAAGCGCTCCCGCCGTCGCTTCCGGAGAGATTATTGTCGAGCGAGAGCAGCGCGCGAATGTTTTCCACGTAATTCGAACGGGGCAGGAGAAAGCCGACGCGGTTCAGAATTTTCGTCGCCGTGTCCGCGCCCTGCGGGAACGCGCGGTAAATTTCCGCGCTGGACAGAAGCTTTGCTGCGTTGAACGGCGCCATCGCGTCCGCGCGGGAAAGGTTCGCCTCGACGCCGGCGAAATTGCCCTTCATCATCTCAGAAATCGCGCGCGTGCGGAAAAACGCGTCGACGTCCGACGAGCAATTCAGCGCCTGCGCGGAGGCGGCGGCGATGTATTTTTCGTATTTTCCCGTGTTTATCGGATCGCGGCGGCAGTCGAAGACGAATTTTTCCGCCAGCGCGTTCCAGGCGTCGCCGTGTCCGGGTTTTTTCCGAAGTGCCGCGCGCAGATGCGTTTCCGCGTTCCCGAGAAGCTGATAATCCGGCGCCTCGCCGCCGAGCGGCTGCCCCGTCTGCGGATTCGTGTAGAACGGGAGTAGCGCCGCCGAACCCTTCTGAAATTCCGCTTCCGCGCGGAACGTCGGCAGGAAAATCCACATCAGGACGACGGGAGCGAGAAACGCGACGGGCAAAAGGAGATGCCGGCGCGGGTTGCCGTAAATGATCATACGCCGCCGTTTTTCGCTGAGAATGAACGCGGCGATCCCGCCGAAGACGGCGCACGCGATCGAAATGCCCGGAATGTTTTTCGGATAATCGACGGCGAAGAGTACGGCGACGGCGAGCAACCCGCTGAGCGTTCCCGCGAGCGCGACGCGTTCTTCCGGCAGACTGCCCAGATCGAGCACGCCCATTTTTCGACGGGTCTCCGCCCGCTCGTTGTCTTCCCACCACGAAAGTTTCCGGCTGGCGCGGATGCCCCAGACCAACAGAAAAATCATCGGCGCGGCGAACAGCACGATGCCGAAAAGCCCGTGTTCCGCGAGAATCTGGAGCGGAAGGCTTCCCGCCGTCCGCGGATTCGTCTGCCATTGCGGCGGGCGGTATTTTTCGAATTCGTCGCAGAAGCGCCCCGCGCCGACGCCGAAAACGGGGTGCGCCTTGAACATTTCGAAAGCGGCGTGCGGGAGAACGAAGCGCGTGTCGGCGAGCCGTTCCTCGTCCGTGAAATTATTCCGAACGGATTCCGGCACGGGAACGCGTTTCAGGCAACCGACGTTGAGGTTGGAATTTGAAATCGAAAGCGCGGCGCAGGCAACGATCACGGCGAACAGCGCAAGGCGCATTTTTTTGCGGCGGATCAGCAGCATCGTCGCCAGTATCCCGCCGGAAAGAAAACCGAGATACACGCCGACGTGCCGCGTGAACGCGATGCCCGCCAGAAACAGCACCGCCATGTAAACGCCGAACATGCGCGCCCACGGCTTGAAGCGCGCGCAGGCGACGAGAACCGCCATCGAGAAAAACACCAGCAGCAGCGCCGCGCCGATCGCCGCCGTGTTTCCGTAGCCGCTGAAAATGTTCCGCACGAACGCGCCGACGCTTTCGGCTCCGTCCGACGTTCCCGCGCTCGGATGAAGAAATTCCACGAAGCCGGAAATCAGCACCAGAATCGCCGTCAGCGAAATCAGCCACCAGCGGGAACGCTTCGTGTGCGAAATGTGGATCGCCGTGAAAAACGCCATCAGCGGGAGCAGATTCACGCAGAAAGCGTATTGCGAACGCCACGGCGTTTCCGAAAGAAGATACGCGTCCAGCGCGAGAAGCGCCAGCCACGGGAAGAAAAACGCCGTGATGCCGCTGATTCTGAACCCGCGCTCGATTCTCGCCCAGAAGATGAGAAGCTGCGCGCCGACCGCCAGCGTCAGAAGCCCGAACGTGTAGACGAGAAACTGCGCGTCTTCGCCGCCGCCGACGGGAAAAAACGATTGCGCCATGACGACGACGAGCAACGCGATGACCGCCGCCGTCATGTAGCGGAGAAAGCGTTCCGTCCACGAGGAAAATTCCAAGAGAAAAAAGCGACGCTGTTGGTCTGGATTCATCTCCCGTAAAATAGCCTATATCCCGCATCATTAGAAGAGAAAAATCTCCGCGCGGGAACGCCTTTTCCCGCGGAAACGCAAGCGTCGCGCCGCCGCGCGCGGAAGCGATTTTCGGGAACGCGGAATTTTCCCTTTTCGGAGAAAAAAACGCGCCCGCGTTCCCGCGCGTTTTTTTTCAACGAACGATGAGGGCGAGCGCGGATTCTTCGGCGAGAATTTCCGTCGCGAAGCGTGCGACGTCGTCCGCGGCGAGAGCACCGAGGCGCGATTCGAGTTCGGCGTCGCGGTTGGCGGGAAGCCCGTAGAGCGCGTTCAGCGCGGCGTTCCCGCAACGGGACGAAGCGCGTTGCCGCGCCGTGCGCCGTGCGACGCAGATCCGCGTTTTCGCGCCGACGAGTTCCTCCGCGGAAATTTTTCCGTCGCGCAACCTTTGGATTTCTTTCCGCATTTCGTCGAGCACGGTTTGCGCGTGCCGCTTTTCCGTTCCCGCGCAAAGGAAGAACATCCCCGCGCGCGGCGAGCCGAGGCGGTTCGCGCCGACGAAATACGCGAGACCGCGTTTTTCGCGCACTTCCGCGAAAAGGCGTCCGGACATACCGCCGAGCAATTCCTCGAGCAGCGTTCCGAGCAGTCGACGTTCGTCGCGGAAGCCGACGTCCGGAAACGCGAGCTGCACGATCGCCTGTTCGGCGGGAACGGGCGGCGCGATTTCGATTTCCCGCGCGGGCGCGGGAGAAAAATCCGCGAACGCAGACGAAAGGTCTTCGGCGGGAACGCGCTTCGCGGGAAAACGCGCGGCGGAAAAATTTTCTTCGAGCAGCGCGAGCATCGCGGCTTCGTCGAATTCGCCGGAGGCGGCGAGCACGATGTTTTCCGGCGAGACGAGGCGCGTTTTCAGCGCGGAAACGTCGTCTGGCGTCATCGCCGCGAGCGAGGCTTCCGTGCCGTAATCGTGAGCGGCGAGCGCGTGCGTTCCGAAAAATTCCCTGCGCAGGGCGATGCGCGCGAATTCCTCGATTTCGTCGAAATCGCCGCGCAGGGCGGCGAGTTGCGCGGCGCGTTCCCGCAGAAAGTTCGCGCGGGTGAAGCGGGGCTCGGCAAGCGCGTCGGCGAGGATTTCGCAGGAAATTTTTTCGTTGCCCGAAAGCGTTTCCGCGGAAAGCGAGAACGAGTTGCTGCCGGAAATTTCGTTGAAGTTCCCGCCGACGGATTCGATCGTTTCCGCAATTTCCGCCGCCGTGCGCGTTCCCGCGTCCAGCGTGAGCATCGTCGAAAGCAGCGCGCTCGCGCCTTTGATTTTTTCGGCTTCGAACGCGCTCCCGCCGAGCATGGAGGCGCGCAGATGGACTTTCGGGAATCCCGCGACGGACTGCAAAAGAACGCGGATTCCGCAGGCGAGCCGAAACGCTTTGAACGGCGGGAACGCGTCCGCTGCGGGAACGCCCGACGCCGCGCTTTTCCCCGCGCGCGTTTTTTTGCGCGGGAGCGGTTTTTCGAACGCGGACGTCGTGCGCGTTTCTTCGCGGAGATATTTTTGCGCCGCCCGCCGGACGTCTTCCGGCGAAAGCGCCTGAATCTTTTCGAGAAAGATTTTCGTCGCCGCCGGTTCGCCCTGCGCCGCGCATTCTGCGCCGAGGCGCGCCGCCGACGCAGACGCCGTGCCGAGCGAATTGACGAGCGAGACGACCGCCTGGCGCGAGATTTTTTTCAGAAGCGCGGGCGCGACGCCTTCGCGGGAAATTTTTTCGATTTCTTCGAGAATCGCCGCTTCGATTTTTTCCCGTGAACCGAGATCCGCCGCGTAGCAGATCTGAAAAACGCCGACGTCGGCGGCGGGGTGCCATGCGGCGACGTCGAGCGCGTGGACGAGTTCCCGCTTTTCGTGAAGCTCGCGCCAGAGCAGAGCAGAATCGCCTTTGCCGAGCAGCGCGGCGAGCACGGCGAGCGCGGGAGTGTCTTCATGCGCCGCGCCGGGAATTTTCCAGAGTGCGTTCCCGCGCAGAATCCGCACGTCGCCGCGCAGCGTGATTTCTCTCGGCGAAAGCTGGGGCGGCTCGGCGGGAACGAACGGCTCTGGCGCGGCTTTCGCGGGAACGTCGGCGAAATATTTTTCCGCGAGCGCGAAGACGGCGGACGCGTCGGCGTCGCCGGCGGCGATGAGCGTCAGGTTCGCGGAAACGTATCTTTTTTCAAAATACGTTTTCAGCTCGCGTTCCGTCATGCGCGTGAACGCGTTTTTGTAGCCGATCACGGGAACGCGGCAGGGATGCACGCGGAAGGTTTCTTCGAGCGTCGCGTCGGCGAGGCGCGAGTCGGGATCGTCCAGGCTCATGTCGATTTCGCGGAGAATGACGTGCTTTTCCAGCGCGGCGTCTTCCGCGTCGAGGCGCGGACGCAGCGCGAGCTGGGAGAGAATTTCGAACGCGGTTTCGGCGGCTTCGGCGGGAACGTCGACGTGAAAGACGGTGCGGGAAAACGTCGTGTAGGCGTTGACGATGCCGCCGACGGACTGGATGCGGCGCGTGATTTCTTCGGCGGAAAATTTTTCCGAGCCTTTGAACACCATGTGTTCGAGGTAATGCGAGAGCCCGCAGCCGAGAAATTTCTCTTCGTGAATGCTTCCCGTCTTTACCCAAACTTGGACGGAAATTAGCCCGGACGGGAGCGTTTTCCGAAAATAGGCGCGGATGCCGTTGCCGAATGTTCGGCTTTGCGGGAGCGCGGTCAATGCGTCTGAAAGATTCATGAGGATTTAAGGAGTTTTTTTGCCGAAATTTTCGGGAAGCCGCCGTCGCGTTTCGAGCGCGATCCAGAAGCCGGGAAGCGTGCAGAGAATCGCCAGCCAGAAAAACGCTTCGTAGCCGACGCGTTCCTGAAGCACTCCCGCCCAGAACTTCGGCAGCATCGCGCCGATCGCCATGAAGCCCGAACAGATCGCGTAATGCGCGACGGCGTGGCGCGTTCCCGCGCAGGCGTGGAGCATGTAGAGCATGTAGCCCGTGAAGCCGAAACCGTAGCCGAACTGCTCGACGACGATTCCCGCGCCGATGAGCGGGAGCGCGTCCGGTCGCCAATGCGCGAACGCGGCGTAGATCAAATCGGGAACGTTCAGCAGAAGAATCATCGGCACGAGCCACGCGCGCAGCCCGCTCCGTGAAACCAGCCAGCCGGCGAGAATTCCGCCGCCGAGCATCGCCGCGACGCCGAACGCGCCGTTGAGCAGCCCGAACGCGCGGTTGTCCAGCGCAAGCCCGCCGGCGTCCGCCACATCCTTAAAAAACAGCGGGGAAATCACGCTGATTTGCACTTCGCCGAGGCGGAAAAGCAGAAGAAACGCGAGCAGGAACGCGATTTCCTTTTTCGCGAAAAACGTTTTCCACGGCTCCAGAAAATTCGAGAACGCCGAGCGGTTTTTTTCGCCCGCGGGAACGTCCCGCTCCGGACGCGGAAGAATCGCCGAATGCAGCAGCGCGAGCGTTCCCGCGAGCAGCGCCGTGAAGGCGAGCGTGCGCGTCCACGCCGCTTCCGCGCTCATGCCGCGCGCGAGGAAAAATCCGGCGGCGGCGATGATTCCGCCCTTGGCGAAAATCTGCGAAAGGCGGAAAAACGCGCTGCGCCAGCCGGAAAAAAACGCCTGCCCTCCGGAGTCGAGCGCGAGCATGTAGAACCCGTCCGCGGCGATGTCGTGCGTCGCGGAAAAAACCGCCGTCGCGAAGAGGACGGCGACGAGCGCAGCGGCGGGAACGCCGAAGAAAATCGCAGCGGCGAACGCGGCGAGGAGCAGCGCTCCCGCGGTCTGCGTCCCGACGATCCAGCCGCGCTTGCGTCCGACGTTGTCCACGAGCGGACTCCACAGCGCTTTGAGCGCCCACGGCAGATACGACCACGCGGCGATGAACGTGATCGCGCCGTTCGCGAAGCCGAGATCTTTCATCGCGACTGGCGCGACGAGATCGACGACGGCGTTCGGCAGACCCTGCGTAAAATAAAGCGTCGCCACCCAAAGAGCCGCGACGCCGCGCAAGGCATTTTTCCCCGCATCCGCTGTCATCGAAAGAAACGGCGCGTTCCCGAGGAATCAGCCTTGTTCGACCGTGATGTTCGGCGTGCCGTTCCCGTAGTTGAAGACTTTCGGGCTGTTCCAGCAGGCGGCGAGCGCGAGCGTTCCCGCGGCGGCGAGAACGGCGAGGGCAATTTTCACGATTTTTTTAGGCATTGGCGGATCCTCCCTTGTTTTCTCCGAGCGTTTTTTTGCCGAACGCCGCCACGGATTTGAAAAGCGCGTCGAAGAACGCGGCGATCGTCGTGTTCAGGCTCAGCAGTTCGCTGTTGGAAAGGTCGATCGCGTCTCCCGCCTTGAATGCGCGGCGCGTGTCGGCGAGGCGGACTTCCGGACGGTCGCCTTCCTTGGCGGGCTGAATCGTCTGCACGGTTTTGAATTCGAAGACGAGTTCTCCGTCGTCGTCCACGTCTTCGGCGGTAACGACGCCGTTGTTGCGCATGAGGGCGCGCAGCGCGATCGCGAGCGTCGTGATGCCGTCTTCAAGCTCGCAGAGGATTCCGAATTCTTTTTCGAAGACCTCGAATTTGTCCTGCAAGGCGGAATTGACGAAGGCTTCCTGCTTGTGCCCGACGATTTCGTTCGTCGCCTTCGGATCGGCGTCCATCGCCTTTTTGTTGGCGAAAAGCGTGCAGAGCAGGTGGCAGTTGTCCATGCACGCGGCGGTCATCGAGAGCAGATCGTTGATGGTCTGGCGAATTAGTAGCCCGTGCGCGAACGCCTTGATTTGGTCGAAATCGCGGTGAAGCTGCGCGACGGGCATCATTTTCGTGAGCGCGGAGAAATGGTTGTATTTTTCCGCGTCGGCGGACTGCGTTCCCGCGAGGTTGAAGGCGAGGAGGTCGAATTGACGTTGAAGCGCGCCGAAGAAATTCTGCGCGATCACGGGAAGGCTGATCGTCTGGCGGTTGGTTTTTTCCTGATTATCTGACATAACGCGGGAAAGCTTAAAGCTTAACGGCGTCCGACTTCAAGGCTTTATCCGCGGCGGCGTTTTTTGCGTTCCCGCGCGGGAAAACGCGGTCAGCGGACTTTTTCGCGCCGCATGATTTCCCCGAGGGCGAGGTAAAGGTCGGAGCGGTTGACAACGCCGAGCAGCTTCCGCGTTTCCGCGTTCTCGACGAGGGCAAGCGAGTCCTCGTGCTTGCGCGCGGCAAAGATTTTCAGCGCGTCGGGCAGCTTCATCTCCGGCAGAAGCACGGGCAGATTGTCGCGGGAGACGTCGATGGCGAGAATCGCTTCGGCGAGTTCCTTGGTCTGCGCAAACTGCAGAATGTCCGAAGAAACGATCGCGCCGCGGTATTCCTCGTTTTCGCCCGTGATAAAAATCGTCTGCGACGGATGCCGGATCAGCACCTTCGCCACCGCGCCGAAATTGGATTCCGGACGCACGGTCGGCGGGTGTCTGCGGGCGATTTCAATGAGGCGGACGGCGGCGAGCGGCTTGGAGAAAATGCTGCGCGGTCCCGACGCCAGCGCGCTGTGATACATGGATTCCGTGTGCATCAGACGCGCGATCCCGTAGGAAACGACGACGCCGACGATCAGCGGGCACATCAGCGTTCCCGCGAGCGTGAATTCGACCACGAGCAGGAGCGACGTCATCGGCGCGTTCGCCGCCGTCGTGAAGAACGCCGCCATGCCGACGAGGGAATACGCGATCGCGTGGTCGCCGGAAACGCCGAGCCGCGTCATCAGCGCGGAAAAAAGGAATCCGATGAACGTGCCGATCGTCAGGCTCGGCGTGAGCGCTCCGCCGACGGTTCCGACGCCGAAGACGCACGCGACGATTCCGACTTTCAGCGCGAGCAGGATCAGCGCCTGTTCGGGCGAAAACTGCGAGGAGACGATCCCGCGGATCATGCTGTATCCGTTGCCCGTCAACTCCGGATAAAAAACGGCGGCGACGCCGACGAGCACTCCCGCGGCGGCAAGGCGCACGGGAAGCCACGCGTGCGAGCCGTTCAAAAATTTCCGCGCCGTTTTCAGCAGCCAAAGCCAGGCGTTCGCGGCGAGGGAGGCGATGACGCCGAGCGCGATGCAACTCAGCGCGATGGTCAGCGGGTTCGACCCGCCAGCGATTTCGTCGGTGATGTGGTAAATGGGATCCGCCGCGCCGAGAAAACTCAGCGTGAGGTAGCCCGTACAGCTCGCGACGAGCAGCGGCGCGAGAAAATCCAGCGTCAGCGCGCCGAGGACGATTTCGCCGACGAAAAGCCCGCCGGAAAGCGGCGTGTGGAACGTCGCCGCCATCGCGGACGCCGCCGCGCACGCGACGAGCAACCGGAGCCGCGGCGCGGGAAGATTGACGCGGGAACCGAGCCACGAAGCGACGACGGCGGAAGTCTGAATGAGCGGACCTTCCCGCCCGATCGCCGCTCCGGAGCCGATAGTGAACACGGCGGAAAGGCTTCGCAGCAGGCTCGGCTTCGGCGGCACGTAGCCGTCGCCCAGCGCGATCGCCTCCATGTATTCGGTCGCGCGCACGGGAACGAACTTGTGCATGAAGAGCAGCGTCGCTCCAGCGAAAAGCCCGCCAATCGCGGGAACGAGAATGCAGTGCGCCGTCGTCAGCGACTTAAATGCCTCGACTTGGGTCAACCCGCGCGTTCCCGTGAGCAGGTCCTGGACGCACGCGACGCAGAAACTGAAGGTCAGCGCCGTCAGCGCGCCGATGAAGCCCGCGCCGAGTGCCCAGATGTAAATGATCTGCGTGTCGCCGAGCCGGAGTTTTTCCCGCAGGTCCAGCGCGAGACGCATCCAGCGCGAAAATTTTTTCTCGGCGGGAGCGGCGGGCGATGCTGCGGTTTTTTCGGGCATTTCGGCGGGAACGCGCGTCGGGGGCGGCTCAGCTGACGAGCGCGTTCAGTTCGCTGACGAGCGCGTCGGCGTCGAGCACGCGTCCGTCGGCGTCGAGCGTTTTCGTGTCTTTGTGCCAGCGCAGGATTTTCTGCATCAGCAGGAGATAATCGCGGATCATCGCGGCGGGAACGCCGAGCAACAACACGAGGCGCGCGCGGCGTTCTTCGTCCGGCCACGGAACGCCGTCGTCGGAAAACGCGACGGCGATGTGGATTTCGTCGAGCGCGTCCGTTCGCCCGTGCGGCACGGCGAGCCCGCGTCCGAGGAACGTCGAAGACGTGCGTTCCCGTTCGAGAGCGGCGTTCTTCATCATTTCGATTGCGGCGTTCGCGGACGCGTCCTCGGACTTGTTTTCCGCGAAAACGTCAAAAAGGGAAAAAAGAACCTCTTCGCGGGAAGCGTTCCCGCGAATTCGGACAGGGCGTTCAAAGACGGTGGGCATAGTCGGTGAAAACGCTACGCAGACTATCACTTTCGGAAAAAGAAAACAAAGTGAAAGTTGTGCGATCCCGCCGCTGGATTCCGCGTTCCCGCCGCGTTCATTTTCTCCCTTTCCTTGCCGGAGAAATTCTGATTTGCTTTCCCTTTTACGAATTTCAATGGACAAAAAAAGCACCGTAATCGGAATTTTGCTGATCGGCCTGGCGGTCGGGCTGATGTTTTTCAATGCGAAGAGGGCGCCCGAAGCCGTTCCCGCGCGCAGCGTCGCCGCGGCGGAACGCGTCGCGCCGCCCGTTGCCGCCGTTCCCACGCCGCCCGCCGCGCCGTCGGCATTTTCCGGAGAAAAAAAGACCTGGACGCTCGAGAACGGAAAAATCGCGCTGCGGCTGAGTTCGTTCGGCGGCGGCGTCGAGACGGTTCTGCTGAAGGATTTTCCGCAGACGCGCGACGACCGCGCTCCCGTCGCGTTCAACGACGCGTCGAGCGTTCCCGCGTTGACGCTGGCGTCCGCGCCGTCGGCGATCGGCGGCAAACCCGAACCGTGGGCGATCGAATTTTCGCTCGAAAGCGATGAAACGGACGAGGCGGGGAACACGCGGACGATCGCGCTCGTCGGCGCAGACGGGCGGAAAAGTGTGCGCCGCGTCTATACGATTTCTCTCGACGCCGAAGGGCGCGGCGCGGTGGATCCGTATTTCGTCCGCTGCCGCACGGAAATCGTTCCCGTCGACGGCGCGTCGAGCGTTCCCTCGGGCGATCTGTATTTTTCCACGGGAATGCTTCCGCCGACGAACGGCGACAAGGCGAACATTTTTCTCAACGCCTCGTGGTTCAACGGCGACGATTACGACAAAGTGCGCACGGACGTTTTCCGCGCGAGCGGCGGATTTCTGGGCATCGGCGGGCACGCCGCGCAGCCGTCCTACTCCGAACCCGCCGAGAGCAAGTATCCGTTCCAGTGGCTCGCGACGACGAACCAGTATTTCGCGAACATTCTCGTGTTCCCGCAGACGGACGTGCGCCCGCTGATCCGCGAAATTTCCGTTTTCCCGGAAAAAATCGTTCCCGCGGAAGACGCGGAAAATCCGGCGGACATGTCCGTCGTCGCCTACGCGCATCTGAAGCTGCCCGCGCTACGATCGCTCGCCCTCGATTCGTATTTTTACGTTGGTCCCAAGGAATACACGCGCCTCGCGGAGCTTAAAGGCGCGGGGCTGATTTCCGACGCGGACGAAGTCGTGCAGTTCACGAAGCTCTTCGGCTTCATCGGCATCGATTGGCTCTGCAAGATTCTGGTCGCGGTGATGAACTGGATTCACGATTCGCTGATTCCATCGAACGCGTGGTCGTGGGGCTGGGCGATCGTCGCGATGACGCTGATCGTCAAGGCGATCACGTTCCCGCTGACGCGCGCGCAGCAGCGTTCCGCGAAGCGGATGCAGAAATTCCAGAAACCGTTGCAGGAAATCCGCGAAAAGTACAAGGACAATCCGCAGAAAATGCAGCAGGAGACGATGAAACTCTACCGCGAGCACAAAATCAACCCGCTCGCCGGCTGCTTCCCCGTGCTGATTCAGATCCCGATTTTCTTCGCGATGTACTGCACGTTCCAGACCTGCGCGGAGTTGCGCTTGCAACCGTTCCTCTGGATTCCCGACCTTTCGATGCCCGACGTCGTTCCCGGGCTTGAAAACGTGCGCATTCCGCTCCTTGGCGCGCAGATTCACGTGCTCCCGATTCTGATGTGCCTGACGATGCTGTTGAACATGAAAATGACGCCGATGCCCAACGCGCAGCCAAGTCAGAAAAACATGTTCTACGCGATGATGATCATTTTCCCGGTCATCTGCTACACGATGCCGTCCGCACTCACGCTTTACTGGACGCTGCAAAACATCTGCACGATGATTCAGACGTGGATCGTCCGCCGTTCCCGCGACAAGGACGACGACGGGAACGCTCCCGCGTCTTCCGGAGGCGTCGAAATCATTCCTCCGGTCAAGAAGAAGGGACGCGGAAAAGGGCGCGTCCCCGCCGCCTAAACCGCGCGTTTTTTTTTTCAGAACGGATTTTTCTTATCGTGTTCATCGACGAAACCAAAGTTTATCTCCGCGCCGGAAACGGCGGGAACGGCTGCCTGAGCTTCCGCCGCGAAAAATATCTGCCCAAGGGCGGTCCCGACGGCGGCGACGGCGGCACGGGCGGCGACGTGATTCTCGTCTGCGACGAAAACGAGGGCGACCTGCGCCGCTACGCTTTTCAACCGCATTGGAACGCGAAAAACGGGCAACCCGGCGCGGGGCGAAACCGCCACGGGAGCGACGGCGCGGACGCGGTTCTGCCCGTGCCGCCGGGAACGCAGGTCTTTGAAACGGAGAGCGGGCTACTCGTCGCCGAACTGCTCGAACACAACGAGCGCGTCGTGCTGCTCAAAGGCGGGCGCGGCGGTCTCGGGAACAATCAGTTCAAGACTTCGACGAATCAGGCGCCGCGCAAGACGACGCCCGGCAAGGAGGGCGGACGCGGCGACTTCACGTTCGTGCTGAAGACGATCGCGGACGTCGGGCTCGTCGGCTTTCCCAACGCGGGGAAATCGTCGCTCACGAACGCCTTCACGAACGCGCGCCCGAAGTGCGCGCCGTATCCGTTCACGACGAAAAATCCGAGCGTCGGGGTCATCGAATACGAAGATTTCAAGCGCATTCTGCTTGCGGACATTCCCGGGCTGATCGAGGGCGCGAGCGAAAACCGCGGGCTCGGACACCGTTTTCTCAAACACGTCGAACGCTGCCGCCTGCTGCTTTTCATCATCGACATGGCGGGAACGGACGGACGCAGACCCGCGGACGATTACGCCGCGCTGCTCGACGAATTGAAAAATTTCGATCCCGCGCTACTCGAAAAACCGCGCCTCATCGCCGCCAACAAGATGGACTGCGAGGGCGCCGCGAAAAATCTCGCCGCGTTCCACCGGAAACACAAGGGCGCGGACGTCTGCGAAATTTCCTGCGCGGCGGGAACGGGGCTCGACGCGCTCAAGACGCGGATCCGCGAAGCCGTGCTCGACGCGGATGACGCGGCGACCTGAACCGACGCGCGTTCCCGCGCGGAAACGCGGTCATTTTCTGTCGGACAAAAAGTCCGCGATCGCGGGAACGAGGAGCGTTCCCGCGTCTTCGAGCAGGTAGTGTCCGGCGTCGGCGCAGTAAAGCGTTTTTGCGCGCGGAAACCGCTTTTTCCATTCGGAAAAAAACGAATCGTCGAAACAGAAATCGCGTCCGCCCCACGCGATAAGCATCGGCTTTTCCGCGAGGCGCGGGAGCGCGTTTTCGATTTCCTCGAGCGTTGCGTAGGACGGATGCGCTTTCGAGAGCGGAATGTCGCGCACGAAATTCGCGATGGCGGTTCTGTCGTTGAAATTTCGATACGGGAACAGGAATCCGGCTTTGACGGAGGGCGGGAGTTTTTTCCGCACCGCCATGAACGTCGCGGGATACGCGAACGCGTTGAACGCCTTGACGACGAACGAACCGATTCCCGGGAGCTTGCACAGCGCGATGCGCTTTGGAATGTTTCGCGAGCGGAACGCCGCCGTGTTCGCGACGACGAGCTTTTCAATTTTCTCCGGCGTGCGCGTCGCGACGCCGCAGCCGATCGCGCCGCCCCAATCGTGAACGCAGAGCGAAAATTTTTCGACGCCGAGCTGCGCGAGCAGCGATTCGACGTGCCCGATGCGTTCCCGCAGACGGAAAAACTTTTTCGGCTTGTCCGAAAGCCCCATGCCGAGGTGATCCGGCGCAATGCAGCGAAAGCCGCGCGCGGCGAGTTCCCGTATCAGATCTCGCCACAGAAACGACCACGACGGGTTGCCGTGGAGCAGGACGACGTTCCCGCGCTCGCCCGTTCCCTCATCGACGAAACGGATACGCCCGTCCACCGTTTCGAAAGTTTTCTGCGGGAACGGGAAAAGTTTTGCGATTGCCGGCGGGAGCGTCATGCTTTTTTTTCAGGCGAGGCAGGTTTTCGCGAACGCGTGGATTTTTCCGACGAGGTTGGAAAGCCCGTTGCGCCGGTTCGGGGAAAGGTGCTGGTCGATGCCCGCCGAGGCGAGAAAGTCCATGTTGTCCGAAATGATTTCGGCTGGCGCGGCACCGTCGAAATAGTCGCGGATGAGCGAGGCAATGCCTTTGGTGATCACGGCGTCGGCGTCGATGTCGATGCGGCAGACGCCGTTTTCGAATCGGCAGACGAGCCAGAGCTGCGAGGTGCAGCCCTCGACGAGATTCGCGGGAACGCGCAACGACGCGTCGAGCGACGGCGCGCACTTCGCGCGGTCGATCAGGTATTGAAACCGATCCTGCGGATCGTCGAACGGTTCGAGTTCCGCGAGAATTTCATCGTGCTTTTCTTTCAGGCTCATGGGAACAGTGAAATTGTTTTTTTTCTTAACAAAAAAGCCCGCGTCTTCGGCGGGCTTTTTGTTCGGATGGTCGGGGCGAGAGGATTCGAACCTCCGACCTCTTCGTCCCGAACGAAGCGCGCTAGCCAGACTGCGCTACGCCCCGACAACCGAAAGCCGCGATGAAAACATTTCGCGTTCCCGCGCGCAAGCGTTTTTTTTGCGTCGACGTTTTCGCGGGAACGCGGTGCTGATTCACGGTCTGCTGCTGCGCGCGCCGTGCGGACACGCCGCGCTGTGCCGTTCCCGCGAGGCGTTCGAGGCGGTGCTTCGGTTTTTTTTTGCGTTCCCGCGTGAGGGCGGAGCTTTGCCCGCGTCCGCGAAATTCCTTTGCCGTTTCAAACTTTTCGTTGCGCGAAGCGTTCCCGCCCTTTACTTTTTCCCGCCATGTATATTTCTCCGGAGACTCGCGCAAAAATCGACGAAATCGTTCGCCGCAGCGGTCATCTTTACAAATTTCTGGACGTTCCCGCGAAACAGGCGCGCCTCGGCGAGCTTGAAGCGAAAATGTCGGAACAGAATTTTTGGAACGATCAGCAGGCGGCGCAGGCGGTGATTTCGGAAAACACTTCGCTGAAATCCGCGATCACGCCGCTGATCGCCTACATGCGCCGCGCGGAGGATTTGCAGACGCTCGCGGAACTCGTCGGCGAAATGGGCGAGAGCGACGCGGGAGCGGCGGACGAACTCGCCGCGCTCGACGCCGAGGCGGGAACGATGCTCGGCGACCTCGACGCGCTGGAAATTTCCTCGTTTCTGAGCGGTCCTCACGACAAGTCTTCCGCGATCATGATGATCAAGGCGGGCGCGGGCGGCACCGAGGCGTGCGATTGGGCGGGAATGCTCATGCGCATGTATACGCGCTGGGGCGAACGGCGCGGCTACAAGGTGAGTGTCGAAGACCTGCAAGACGGCGAAGGCGCGGGAATTTCCACCGCCGTGCTCCGCTTCGACGGCGAGAACGCCTACGGCTACGCGAAAGCCGAGCGCGGCGTGCATCGGCTCGTGCGCATTTCTCCGTTCGACGCAAACAAACGTCGCCACACGTCGTTCGCGAGCGTCGACATCGTCGCCGAAATCAAGGACGACATTAACGTCGAAATCAAGGACGAGGATTTGCGCGTGGACGTTTACCGCGCGTCCGGCGCGGGCGGGCAGCACGTCAACCGCACGGAATCTGCCGTGCGCCTCACGCACCTGCCGACGGGAATCGTCGTCGCGTGCCAGCGGGAACGCTCGCAGCATCAGAACAAGGAAATCGCGATGCGCATTCTCAAAGCGCGCATTTACGAAAAAATGGAAGACGACAAGCGCGCCGAAATGGAAAAATTTTACGGCGAAAAAGGCGAAATCGGCTGGGGCAACCAGATTCGTTCCTACGTTTTTCAGCCGTATCAGATGGTCAAAGACCTGCGCACGGGCTACGAAACCGGAAACATTCAGGCAGTGATGGACGGCGACCTCGACGGATTCGTCAACGCGTGGCTGCGCGCGGGCGGACCGCGTTCCCGCAACAAAGACATCAAAATCGAAGACTGACCGGAAAAATTTTAAAGCCGAATACACGCAAAAAAGCGTTCCCGTGAGCCGTTCGCGGGAACGTTTTTTTTCGTCGGCGAGCAATTGAGGCGTTCCCGAAAAAAAAAGAAAAAACCGGCTTTCGCCGCGCGCGGATTCCGTCTTGCAAGGGCGCGGGAACGGCGGTGTAATTCGCGGGCATTATGATTATTCCTGAAAAAATCTCCGTGAACGCGGACGGTTCACTGAACGTTCCCGCGAATCCGATCGTGCCGTTCATTCGCGGAGACGGGAGCGGTCCCGACATTTGGGCGGCAGCGTCGCGCGTTTTCGACGCGGCGGTCGCGCAGGCTTACGCGGGAACGCGGAAAATCGAGTGGCGCGAAGTTTTCGCCGGCGAGAACGCGTTCAAAAAATTCGGCACGTGGCTGCCGGACGAGACGCTCGCGGCGTTCCGCGAATTTCTGGTCGGCATCAAGGGGCCGCTGACGACGCCGGTCGGCAAAGGCGTGCGCTCGCTGAACGTCACGCTGCGCCAGACGCTGGATTTGTTCGTCTGCCTGCGTCCGGTGAAATATTTTCGCGGGATCGAAACGCCGGTGAAGGATCCGTCGAAGGTCGACATGGTCGTTTTCCGCGAGAACACGGAAGACATTTACGCGGGCATCGACTGGGCGGCGGGAACGCCCAAGGCGCTGCGCATGATCGATTTTCTGAAAACGGAATGCCCGGACGATTTCAAAAAAATCCGCTTCGGCGCGGAAACGCCGGAGGAAATCGGCTTCGGCGTGAAGCCCGTTTCCGCGACGGGAACGCGGCGGCTCGTGCGCGCGGCGATCGAATACGCGATCGCGCAGGGACGCAAGTCCGTGACGCTCGTTCACAAGGGCAACATCATGAAATTCACGGAAGGCGCGTTCCGCGACTGGGGCTACGCGCTCGCGAAAGAAGAATTCGGCGCGGTGGAAATCGACGGCGGACCGCAGCTCCGCATTCCCGCGGGAACGCGCGGCGCGGGGCTTGTCGTCAAAGACTGCATCTGCGACGCGTTTCTGCAGGAAATTTTGCTGCATCCGCAGGATTTCGACGTGATCGCGACGCTGAATCTGAACGGCGACTACGTTTCCGACGCGCTCGCGGCGCAGGTCGGCGGGATCGGCATCGCGCCCGGCGGGAACATCAACACGAAGACGGGGCACGCGATTTTCGAGGCGACGCACGGCACGGCGCCAAAGCTCGCGGGCTTGGACAAGGCGAATCCGTCCTCGCTGCTACTCTCCGGCGAAATGATGTTTCGTCATCTCGGCTGGAACGAGGCGGCGGACATGCTCGTCAAGGGCGTGGAAGGCGCGATCGCGGCGAAGACCGTGACGTTCGACCTCGCGGAGATGATTCCGGGCGCGACGGCACTGAAATGCTCGGAATTCGCCGACGCCGTCATCGCGAAAATGAACGGCTGAGCATCCGCGCCGCACGGGAACGCTTCGCGGGAACGTTTTTTTTGTGAAAAGTTCCTGCTTGCATTCCCGCGCGCTAAACGATTCCCTTTTCAATACTTAAAACAATTTTTTTTTAACCAGAATCAGAAAGAAATGAAACACATCATCACAGCACTTGCGGTCGCCGCGTTCGGCGTTTCCGCGTTCGCACAGGAAGCCTCGACGCAGCCCGCCGCTGAAAGAGACTTCGTCATCGGCGCAAAATTCGATTTTGAAAGCCGCTATGTTACTGCCGGCAAACGCCGCGTGAATGAAAATACGCAGACGACGATTTCGTTCAAATACTTCGTCCCGCAGTCGTCCGACGTCGGCTTCACGCCGTATGCGGATTTGTTCTGGATGTCCCCGACGGACAATTGCCGCAACGGGGTTACGCTTTCCAACGAAGGCTCGTTCACGATCGGTTCGGAAATCGCCGTCGGCGAAACCGTCTCGTTCGATCTCGGCTATAAATTCACGGGCTGGAACGACCGCGAAAGCGCCGCCGCGATGAACCGCGCTAATCTCAACCGTTCGAACGAAATCTTCCTCGGCGTCGCCAAAACGCTCTCGCTCATCGACGGGAACGAAAACGCGGACGTGAAGGGCACGGCGTATGTCCGCTACGACTGGAACTGCAACCAGCTTTCCTACGAGCTCGGCTTGGAAAAGACGTTCGATTTCGACGAAATCGGCCTGCGCCTCGCCGCGGTTTACGGCTACGTCGATGCCAATGATTTTCTCGGCGACCAGAACCCCGGGAAGAATTATCACAACGACTACGGCTACATCGCGGTTTCCGCAGACCTTTCCTACCGCATCAACAGCGGCACGGATATCGGCGTCGGCGTGCGCTACGCCTACAACAACGACGGAGACGATCTCATCGCGGGCGAAGACAACAACGACCAAAACGTCTGGTGGGGCGCGTGGATCAACTTCCGCTACTGAGCCTGACGCCGCGGTTTTTCCGCGTTTCCCGAAGCGTTCCCGCAGGAGCATTTCTCCGCGGGAACGCTTTTTTTGCGGAAGAATCGTTCCGCGCGCAGATTCGGCACGAAAAATGCATTTGAAAACGCGAATTTTTCTTTTACATTAAAAATTTTCAGATTATGAGACATTCCCGAAAAGACGTTCCCGCAGAAGAATCGACACAGGAATCGGGCGCGCAGGCGTCCGGCGTTCCCGCAGACGAAACGGTAGCGGCGGGACAGGCGTGCGGAATGGGCTACTGCGCCGAATCCGAAGGCGCCGACACTGCGTGCGAATGCGGCGGCGAAGCGGACGCGGGCGTTCCCGCGCCGGAAGAAACCGCGGCGGTCGAGGAAAATTCCGAAGCGGTGAAGCTCGCGGACGAGCTCGCGAAGGCGCAGGGCGAGCTTTTGAAAGCGAAGGATGCGTATCTGCGTTCCGTCGCGGAGTTTGACAATTACCGCCGCCGCTGCAACGAGGAAAAACCGAAACTCGCAAATTACGCAAAAGGCGACCTCGCCAAAGACCTTTTCCCGATTCTCGACAATTTCAAGCTCGGCTTGGAAGCGGCGGAAAAACAGCATCCCGACGACAAATCCTTCACGGAAGGCTTCGCGATGATCGCCGCGCAGCTCAAAAGCGCGCTTGCCCGCCACAACATCGTCGAGTTGAATCCCGTCGGACAGCCGTTCGATCCGAACGAGCATGAATCGCTCACGAGCCAGCCGTCGAAAGACGTTCCCGAAGACCACGTGTTGTTCGTGCATCGCGTTGGCTACAAGATCGGCGAGCGCCTGTTGCGTCCGGCGAGCGTCGTGATTTCATCGGGAAAGAAGTGATTTTTTTGCGCGTTCCCGCCGAAAAAAAATCGCGCGGGAACGGCGAATGCGAAACGGAAATAAAATGGCAGACGATTTTTACAAACTCCTCGGCGTCGAAAAATCCGCGACGGCGGACGAGATTAAAAAAGCGTATCGCAAGCAGGCGATGAAGTATCACCCGGATCGCAATCCGGGAAACAAAGAGGCGGAGGAAATGTTCAAAAAAGTTTCCAACGCCTACGAAGTGCTTTCCGATCCGCAGAAGCGGGCAACTTACGACCAATACGGCGCCGCCGCCTTCGAAAACGGAGGCATGGGCGGAATGGGCGGCATGGGCGGCGCGGGATTCCGCGACGCCAACGACGTGTTCCGCGAATTTTTCGGCGGCGGAGGCGGAGGAATTTTCGAGAGTTTCTTCGGCGGCGGTCGCGCGGCGGAAGAGGAAGACCGCCGCGGGAACGACCTGCGCTTTGATCTCGAAATCACGCTGGAAGAAGCGGCGACGGGCGTCGAAAAAACGATCAGATACAAGCGCCACGCGCAGTGTTCTTCGTGCCGCGGAACCGGCGCGGAGCCGGGTTCTTCCCGCAAGACTTGTCCCACCTGCAAAGGTCGCGGGCAGGTAACGAGCTCGAACGGATTTTTCCAGATGCGCCGCCCGTGTCCGACATGCCGCGGGAGCGGGAGCGTCGTCGAAAAACCGTGCAAAAACTGCGGCGGAAGCGGCGTCATGCTGGAATCGCGGACGCTGACGAAGCGCATTCCCGCCGGCGTCGACACGGGAACGCGCCTGCGCTCCGCCGGCGACGGCGAGGCGGGCGACTTCGGCGGCGAATACGGCGATTTGTATCTCGTCATTCACGTCAAGGAACACGATCTGTTCGAGCGCGAGGGCGACAACCTCTTCTGCACGGTGCCGATAAAATTCACGCTGGCGGCGCTGGGCGGAACGCTCAAAGTGCCGACGCTCAACGGACACGCCGAGCTGAAAATTCCGGCGGGAACGCAGAGCGGGACGACGTTCCGTCTGCGCGGCATGGGAATGCCCGCGCTGCGCGGGAGCGGCAAGGGCGATCAATACGTGCGCATCGAAATCGACGTGCCGAAAAATCTTTCTTCCGAGCAGAAAGAAAAACTTTCCGCGTTCGCCGATTCCTGCGGAGACAAAGAAAAGCCCGTCTCGGAATCGTGGATGGAGCGGTTCAAAAAATTCTTCAAGTAAACGCCGAGATGAAACCGCCTCGCGCCGCGTTGTGAAAAAAAACAAAACGTTGAAAGAAAGCGAAAAGCGTTCCCGCACGGGAGCGCTTTTTTTGCGTTTTTTCAAAAGGTCTCGCGCTCGCGGAGTGATTAAACTTTTAAGCTGTTAAGCTCATAAACTTTTTTTTCGCGTTCCCGCGAAAAAAACGCTTGCGTCGCGTTTTTTTTTTGCAAAATGGCTTTCCGAAATCGGGACAGTTCGCGCGGGAACGGTTTCCGCGGCTCGGTTTCGTCAATAAACCTTAAACAAAAGTTTCATCAAAAAAATCATGAAAAAATTCATTACAGCCGCGGCGCTTCTCGCCGCTTCAACCGCGCTCGCGAGCGCAACGGAAGCAACCGCCCTCGTTCACTTGAGTTTCAACGAGACTCCGACCTCCGGTGTCAGTCTGACAAACGACGGGACATCGTCTTCTGCGACAATTTCAGCCTCCATCGGCTTTTTGAACTACGCCAGCGATAATTTCCCGTCGTCTGAGGACGGCTACAGCTTTAAAGGCACGAGCAACGGTGCCTATATCACTATTGCCAACGCGATTTCGTGGAATTCCGCGTGGACTGCGACTTTCGCCGTCAAGGCGTTGGATGCGACCGCATGGCATAATCTCTTTTCCATCGGGAGCAACTGGCTTCGCGTTCAAAACGCCCCCAATTCGACAGATACGACAATCCAAACTTATGGAACTGCAACTTGGACAAACAATTTGGCGAGTTTCACGCTTTCCGGCGATTCGTTCAAAGTCGTGACCATGACCTACGACGTTGCGAACGGAACGAGCACGTTTTACCTTTACGGAGACGGCGTGTGCGTTTCTTCCCTCAGCATTGAGACGTCAAGTCTCGATAGCGTCGGCACGACGGTTTGCTTGGGCGGAAATACCAGCGGGACGAATTATCAGAGCTATTACGACGAGTTTGCGATTTACAACGCGGCGTTGACCGCGGACGAAATTTCGACGTATCTGGTCGGGAAAGCGGCTCCGCTGACGATTCCCGAGCCGAGCGCGTTCGGCTTGCTCGCGGGCGTGGGCGCGTTGGCTCTCGTCGCGGCGCGTCGCC
>CAZWIK010000012.1:0-5507 GCA_964633895.1 uncultured Enterobacteriaceae bacterium
TTCTGGTTTTGTTGTGTGAAACCTGTTTGAAGTTTGGGCGTTCCCGCGGATTATCCGCGGGAACGCTTTTTTTCGCGCGCACGAGCGGGAACGCGGGTCTTTTCGTCGCCGTGTAATTGAGGCGTTCCCGAAAAAAAACGGCTTTCGCCGCGCGGGGACGCTTTTTTTTCGCGCACGAGCGGGAACGCGGGAACGTTTAATTATTGCCGCTTCGCTTTGCCGGTGATGACGGCGGGAACGAGCTTGAAAATCGCCGTGCGGGCGATGGAATTCGAAATGTGTTCGTCGGCGACGTCCATGCGGTTCGGCAGATATTTTCGGCAAAGCTCGCGCAACGCCTCGCGCTTTTCCGCGTCGTCCGCCGCGGGAACGATTTTTCCGAACGCCATCGCCGATTCGTAAAAGCTCGTGAAATATTTCGTGAAAACGGCACGCACTTTCTGCGCGGCGGAAAAATGCGCGTCCGGCGACTTTTCCAGAATCCTGAATTTCCGCCCGTCCGTCGCCGAATGAATCCAGATCGCTCCGCGCCAAAACACGAAGGAAACGGGAACGCCGTAAGGCGCGTCTCCGTCGCGGTCGATCAGCGCGAGCGTGCCGTATTCGGCTTCCCGAAGAACGCGCTCCGCCTCTTCACGCGAAATCTCGCGGTCTTTTCGCCGCACGTGAAATTTTGAATCGTCGAGCATTTTTTTCGAGCTTAGAGTGAACGCTTCGAGGATTAAAGCAAAGATTTCGACGATGACGAACATTCCCGCAACCGATTCCGAAGCGAAAAAAAGCGTTCCCGCCGCCGTTCCGGAGCGCGGCTTCATGTTGGACGTCTCCCGCGGACGCGTGCCGACGGAGCGTTTCCTTTTCCGGCTCGCCGAGCAGCTGAGCGAGCTGGGCTACAACCAGCTTCAGCTCTACGTCGAACACACTTTCGCGTTCAAGAATCACGAAATCGTCTGGCGCGACGCGTCGCCGCTGACGGCGGAGGAAATTCGGCGGCTCGACGCGCGCTGCGCGGAACTCGGCATCGAACTGACGCCGAATCTCAACTCGTTCGGTCACGTCGAACGCTGGCTCAAACACGAAAAATACAAGCCGCTCGCCGAATGCCCGGACGGATTTTTTCATGAAATCTTCAAAATGCACCGCGCCGCGGGAACGTTCGCCGCATGCGAAGCGTCCGCCGATTTCATGGCGGAACTCTACCGCGAATTTCTCCCGAATTTTTCTTCGGAAAAATTCAACATCGGCGGCGACGAGCCGTGGGAGCTCGGTCAGGGGCGTTCCCGCGAACGCTGCGAAAAGCGCGGACGCCGCGCCGTGTATGTCGAACACATGCTGCGCCTGAAAAAACGCGCCGAGGCGTGTGGGGAAAAAATCATGTTTTGGGGCGACGTTTTGCTCGACGAAGCGGGCGAAATTCCCGCGGAGCTGCTGCGCGGCGGAAGCGTTCCCGTGATTTGGGGCTACGAAGCGGCGCACCCGTTCGACGCGCAGTGCGCCCGCGTGAAGAGCGCGCTCGCGGAAGCCGACGGGAACGGCGGGTTTTACGTCTCGCCCGGAACGTCGTCGTGGCTGAGTTTCGGCACGCGGCAGACGAACGCGTTCGCCGACATCCGCAACGCCTGCGCGGCGGCGAAGAAATACGGCGCGCGCGGCGTTCTGCTGACGGCGTGGGGCGATTTCGGCTACCACAATCCGTTTTCCGCGAATCTGTTCCCGCTGATTTTCTGCGCGGCGGAAATGCGCGGCGTTCCCGCGCCGGAGCGCGCGGCGGAGTTCGCTCCCGCGCTCGCGAAAATGTTGCGGATTTCAGAGCCGGAACCTCTCGCGGAAGCGCTCTTCGCGTTCGGAAAGCTCGACGATTTCATTTCAAAAAAAATCGCAAACAGAAGCTGGATACGCGAAATCTTTTTCGCGAAGCGCGAAGCTCTCGGCGCGCTCGCCGACGGCGTTTCCGCGAAAGAAATCGCCGAAGCGAAAGCGGAAACGCGGAGGATTCTGAAACTGTGCGGCGGATTTTCCGACGAAGCGCGGCAAGCGTCCGTCGATTTTCGCGTCGCGGCGGAAATGGCGCTCGCCGCCCTGCTCCGCGCGGAATTTTTTTTGAAGAACGACGCGTCCGCGCTCGACGGAATCGAAGCGGAAATTGCGGGAACGCTGAAAGAAAAATTCGCCGCCGCATGGCGTTTGCACAATCGCGAAGGCGGACTGGCGGAATCGCTGATTTATTTTCCCGCGTCGCCGTTCCCGCGCGACTGAAACGCGGGAAAAAATCCGCGCGGGAAAGCCAGCCGAATCTTGCGTTCCCGCGCGGATTGCTGTTTGCTTTTCCGCCATGTCGCAGAAAAAGAAAATCATTCGTAAGAAATCGTCCGCAAAAAAGGAACAGGCGACCTGGGGCGGGCGTTTTTCGCAGGGTCCGGCGGAACTGATGCTGAAATTCAGCGAAAGCGTCTCGTTCGACGCGCGGCTCGCGCCGTTCGACGTCGCGGGCAGCAAGGCGCAGGCGAAAATGCTGGCGCACGTCGGTATCATTTCAAAAAAAGAATGCGCGGACATCGTGCGCGGGCTGGACGCGATTCTGAAAGAAATCGAAACCGGAAAATTCAAGTGGAACATCGCGCTCGAAGACGTTCACATGAACATCGAGCAGGCGCTGACGGCGCGCGTTCCCGCCGCCGCGAAGCTGCACACGGCGCGTTCCCGCAACGATCAGGTGGCGACGGATATGCGGCTGTTTTTCAAAGACGCCTGCGCGAAAATCTTCGAAAAACTCGGCGCGCTGATGAGCACGCTGCTCGACGTCGCCGCGCGGAACCAGAAAATTTACATTCCGGGCTTCACGCACTTGCAGCGCGCGCAGCCGGTTTCCGTCGCGCATCATCTGCTCGCCTACGTCGAAATGTTCTCGCGGGATCGCGAGCGTTTCGCCGCGGTTTTCGACCACGCAAACTGGTCGCCGCTCGGTTCGGGAGCGATCGCGGGAACGACGCTCCCGATCGACCGCGAATTTTCCGCGCGGGAAATGGACTTTGTCGACGACCGCGGGAACGCCCGCGTCACGCGCAACAGCATGGACGCGGTTTCCGACCGCGACGCGTTCATCGAATTCGCCTCCGCCTGCGCGATCTGCGGCGTGCATTTTTCCCGCATCGCGGAAGACCTGATTCTGTGGAACTCCGCGGAATTCGGATTCGTTTCGCTGCCGGACGCGTTCACGACCGGTTCGTCGCTGATGCCGCAGAAAAAAAATCCGGATTCGCTCGAGCTTCTTCGCGGGAAATCCGCGCGTCTGCACGGCAATCTCGCCGCGCTCGTCACGATGGTCAAAGGACTGCCGCTGACCTACAACCGCGATTTGCAGGAAGACAAGCCGCCGATTTTCGATTCGTTCGACACGGTGATGATTTCGCTCGACGTGTTGCGCGAAGCACTCGCGGGAGCGTCGATGCGCGAAGACCGCTGCGCCGCCGCCGTCGCGGATCCGCTGCTGCTCGCGACGGACGTCGCGGACTATCTCGTGCGCGCGGGCGTGCCGTTCCGCGAAGCGCACCACGCCGTCGGACATCTGGTCGCGCTCGCGGAGAAAGAAGGCGTGCCGCTGAACGCGCTCCCGTTTGAAAAGGCGAAAAAAGTTCATCCGAAATTGAAAGAGGACTGGGTGAAAGTCTTCGACCTGCAGACGGCGATGAAAGCGCGGGAACGCGTCGGAATGCCCGGACCGAATCAGGTCCGGAAACAAATTTTCGATTGGCGAAAAAAACTGCTCTGAAACGCCGCCGAACGTTCCCGCACGGGAAAAAAATCCGTCGCGGGAATTTTTTTCCCTCTCCGCGGGAACGCTTTCCCGCCGGAAAAGCCTTTCCGCGACCGCGGGAACGCCGCTTTCGGAACAAAAACGTGATGGCAAAGCGGGCGGTTTCGTGATTAAAAAGAACGCGTATGAAAATTTTACTCAACGGCTACAAAGGACGAATGGGACAGGCGATCATCGCCGCGGCGGAAAGCGCGGGAGCGGAAATTTCCGCGAAATGCGACATCGGCGAGACGTTCGCGCGCGAGGCGCTCGCCGCCTGCGACGTTGCCGTCGATTTTTCTTTTCACGAAGCGACGCCAGAGCTTGCGGAAGCCTGCGCGGAGACGGGAACGCCGCTCGTCATCGGCACGACGGGACATTCCGCCGAAGAGCGTTCCCGCATCGAAGCGGCGGCGAAAAAAATTCCGATCGTTTGGGCGGGCAATTATTCCGTCGGCGTGAACGTGCTGAACTGGCTCGTCGGCAAAGCGGCGAAACTGCTCGGCCCGTCGTTCGAGGCGGAATTGGTCGAAATGCACCATCGGCACAAAAAAGACGCGCCGTCGGGCACCGCCGCGAAGCTGCTGGAAATCATCGAAAAAGCGCGCGGGCTGGACGCGTCGGCGGAACGCCACGGGCGCGAGGGACTGGTCGGCGAGCGTTCCCGCGACGAAATCGGCGTCCACGCGTTGCGCGGCGGGAGCGTCGTCGGCGACCACACGGTCATTTTCGCGGGAGACGGCGAACGCGTAGAACTGACGCACAAGGCGGAATCGCGCGCGATTTTCGCGAACGGCGCGGTTCACGCCGCCGGCTGGATCATCGGCAAACCGCCCGCGATTTACGGCATGGAAGCGGTGCTCGGTCTCGACGCGTGAACGCGCGAATCTTTTCGCGGGAGCGTTGACAATCCGCCGGGATTCTCGGAAAATCTGGAATGCAGATGATGTTTTTTCCGATATTCAAGAAAATTTTCGTTTCGGCGGCGATCGCATGCACTGCGTTCGCCGTTCCCGCGTTTTCCCAGCAGGTTTCACAATCGAGCCTCGCGGGAATGCTCGAAGACATCGCGGCGCTCCGGAGCGAGGTCGCGCGTCTGCGCACGGAAATCGACGAGCTTCGCACGGAAAACGCGAGGCTGCTCGAAATCGCGGAAAAAAAAGTCAAGCCGACGGACGAATCCGCGGCGAAAATCGCGTCGCTCCGAGCGGAGTTAAAAGAATTTTCCGCCGTCCAGCGCCGCGAAATCACGGCGGAAACCGACGCGAAAATCAAGAAGCTCGCGGACATGACGAACCGCGCGCTCGAGGATTTGTCGAAGAGCGTGAACGCCGTCGCCGTTTCGGCGAAGAGCGATCCCGCGCCGATTTCCAAGCCGAAAGATTTTCCCGATGGCGGAATCGAATACACGGTGAAAGCCGGCGACACGCTCGGCAAAATCATCTCGCAAAACGGTTCGAAGAAAAACTGGATTCTCTACGCGAATCCGGGCATGGATCCGGATAAAATTTACGTCGGACAAAAACTTTTCGTTCCGCAAAAAGACTGATTTCTCACGAAATTTGACCATGGCTCAGCAGAAAAAAAACAGCGCGTTGGGGCGCGGAATCAGCGATTTGATATCCGCCTCGACGGTGGTGAAAGCAAAGACCGCATCGTTCAGCCGCAAAGGGAAAAACGCTCCCGCGCCAGCGAACGGGAACGCGAAAACGCC
>CAZWIK010000012.1:5607-43032 GCA_964633895.1 uncultured Enterobacteriaceae bacterium
CGCCAGCGAACGGGAACGCGAAAACGCCGGCGAAGAAAGCCGAGCGCAAGCCGGCGGAAACGGGTGCCGCTCCTGCGACGGAAAAAGCGAAGATCGCCGTGCCGCCCAAACCCGCAGTTCCCGCCGCGAGCCCTGCTCTGCCGTTCCGGGAAATCGCCGTCGCGCGCGTCGTTCCCGCGCCGAATCAATCGCGCCGCGGATTCGACGATTCCGCGTTGCGGGAACTCGCGGATTCGATTCGTGCGGAGGGACTTTTGCAGCCGATCGTCGTGCGGGAAATCGCCGACGGGAAATTCGAACTGATCGCCGGAGAACGGCGCTGGCGCGCGTTTCAGATTTTGAAGCTGAAAACGATTCCCGCGCGCATCGTCAAGGCGAGCAACGCGTCGAGCGCGGCGATGACGCTCATCGAAAATCTTCAGCGCGAAGATTTAAATCCGATCGAAGAAGCGATCGGGGTGGGCAGCCTGATGCGCGATTTTAATCTGACGCAGGAAGCCGTCTCCGAACGCATCGGCAAAGCGCGCTCCTCGATCGCCAACCTTCTCCGCTTGCTCTCGCTCGAATCCGAAATCCAGGGCTTCATCGCGACGGGAATGCTTTCCGTCGGGCACGCGAAAGTCCTGCTCGGCGTCGATGACGGCGCGCAGCGCCTTTTGCTCGCCCGCCGATTCGTCGAGACGCAATGTAGCGTCCGCACGGCGGAGTACATGGCGAAGCGCGCGAAGAGCAGCGCGCCCGCGGGAACGCCGAACGCCGAGCCGGTCATTCGGCAGATTTCCGACGAAATTTTCCGCATCGAAAAAAAGCTCTGCTCGTTTTTCCACACGAAAGTGCTCGTCAAGCACGGCAAAAAATCCGGAAAAATTCTCATCGAATATCACGGGAACGACGAACTCGCCCGCTTGCTCGAATGTTTCGGCGTGAAGGAAAACTGAACGCGAACCGAAAAATTTTGCGATGAGCCAGAGAACCGTCCGCATCAACGAGCTGCTTCGGCACGAAATCAGCGAACAGCTACACAGCCGCTGGCGCGGCGAAAGCGTGCGCATCACGATCACCGCAGTGGAAATTTCTCCGGATCTGCGCGACGCGCGGATTTTTTACGCGGTGCTCGGCGGGAACGAGGAAAAAACCGCCGCGCGACGCCTGCTCGAACGCGCGAAGAAGACGCTGCGCATGGAAATCGCCAAGCGCGTCATTCTGAAATACACGCCCGCGTATCACTTCATTGAAGACCGCGGCGCGGAGCAAGGCGTTTCCCTGCTGAACCGGCTCGACGAAATCGCGGCGGAAGACGCGGCGCGCGACGCCCGCTACGGGAACGCCGCCGAAGCCGACAAAAACCGGGACTGAGACCGTTTCCGCCGGTTCCGCCGACGGATTTTTTTTCAGAAAAAAAAAAGAAAGCGCTCCCGCGACGACTGCGGGAACGCTTTTGCTTTTCCAGAGGCACGCGCTCAGGCGATTTCCTCGACCGTGACGGCGTGCGCCGTGCCGTTGACCGTCATCGAAAGATTCGTGAGGTTGCCGAAAATGCCGACGCGCGCGGAAATCGCGGCGGGCGTTCCCGCGGTCGATGCGGAAACAGCCGGAGTCGGCGCGGGAGCGGCGGGTTTCGGCTCTTCTTTCGGCGGGAAATAGAGCTCCTTGACCTGCTGCGGGAACATCGCGTAAATGACGCAGTGTTCGTCGTCCGTCGGAAGATTGTTTTCTTTCAGTTCCTTGCGGATCTCTTCCATGCGCGGCTTGAGCAAATCCGCCGGACGGCACGTGATCGGCTCCTTCTTCGTGCGTTCCGCGGCGAGTTTCCGGATTTCGGGGTCGACCGGCGCGGGCGTCTGCCCGAAATAGCCGAGCGCGATGTCCATCGCTCCGGGAATGAACTGTTTCCAGCGACCGAACTTCACGTTCATCGCCGCCTGTGTGCCGACGATCTGCGACGTCGGAGTAACGAGCGGAATCCAGCCGAGTTTTTCGCGGATGTAAGGAATTTCCGCGCAGACTTCCTCGAATTTGTCTTCCATTTTCAGCTCTTTGAGCTGATTGCGGAAGTTCGAGAGCATTCCACCCGGAACTTCGTAGCGGAGCGCGTCGATGTTGACGACTTCGTTCTTGTGGCTCGTAAACTTGGAAAGCTCTTCGTAAATGCCCTTTTCGTATTCGGAAATTTCGTCGATGAGCTTCTGGTCGTAATTCGGGCGGCGCGGATGACCTTTGAGCAAAGCCATCATGCGCGTGTGGTCCGGATGCGCCGTGCCGTCGGAGAACGGGCGAATCGCGACGTCCACGGCGTCCACTCCCGCGTCGATTGCCGCGAGGTAGGACGACGCGCCGAGTCCCGTCGTTTCATGCGTGTGGAACCACACGGGAAGTTTCACGTTGTCTTTCAGCCCCTTGATGATGTCATAAGCGGCGCGGGGCGAAACGAGTCCCGCCATGTCTTTGAGGCAAATGCTGTTCACGCCCATGTCCGCGAGCGTGCAACCGAGCTTGATGAAGCCCTCGACCGTGTGTACGGGGCTGTTCGTGTAGCAAATCGTGCCCTGCGCCTCGCCTCCGGCTTTTTTCGTCGCCTCGATCGCGGTCTTCATGTTGCGCGGATCGTTGAGCGCGTCGAAAATGCGGATCGTGTTCATGCCGTGCTTGACGGACTGCGTCGCGAACGCGGAAACCACGTCGTCCGGAGACTGATTGTAGGCGACGATGTTCTGCCCGCGCATCAGCATCATGTGCGGCGTCTTGGTTTTCGCGCGGAGGGCGTCGAGGCGTTTGAACGGAAATTCTTTCAGGAAGCGCAGTCCCGCGTCGATAGATGCGCCGCCCCAGGTTTCCAGACGCCCGTAACCGACGGCGTCGAGCTTTTCCAGAATTGGGAGCATCTGCGCCGTGGTCATGCGCGTCGCGGCGAGCGACTGGTGCGCGTCGCGAAGAAGTGTGCTGTTGAATACTACCGGTTTCATAAATTATCTCTGAAAAGGGTTAAAAAACTTTGCTGATTTTCCCCTTTGCCCGCGTTTTTGTCGAGCTTTAACACACCGCGCGCCGACGCTCGCCGACGCTCGCCGCACTCAACGCGAAAACAGTTCCCGCGCCACCGCTTCCGCGTTTTCGAGATGAGGCGAATGACCGCTCGCGGGAACAACGCTCAGGCGGGAACGTGGTGTCAGCCCGAGCATTTTTTCCGCGATGCGGCGGAACTTCGCATCTTCTTCGCCGACGACGAACAGCGTCCGCGGCGCGGCGCAACGCGGCAGGCTTTCCCAAAGCGGCGGGAGCGTTCCCGTGCCGAGCAAACGCAGATGCGCCGCCCAGATCCGAAAATCCGCCCGCGCGCGGCGTTCCCGCAAGCGCTCCCGCCACGGCGAAGGCAGACGTTCCTGCGAAGAAATCAGCGGCGTGCGCCGCCATTCTTCGTAAAATTTTTCCGCGGAAGCGAGCCTTTCGACTTTTTCCGCGAGCGACGCGTCGGCTTGCCGCCGCTCGGCCCGCTCCCGCGCGTCCGCGATTCCGGGCGACGCGGAAACGAGCGCGAGAAAATCTCGTTTCCGCCACGAAATTTTCCCGTTCAGCGCCAAATGCAGAGCGATGCGCCCGCCCATCGAATATCCGAGCAGAACGCGCGGCGTTCCCGCGAGATTTTCCCAGCGTTCCCGCAAAAACGCGCAAAGTTCCGCGAGCGGGAGCGGCGGAATGTCCGGCGCGTCGAAACGCGTTCCCGCAGGCGCGAACGTCCGCAAAAATTCAAAATCGCCGCCCGTTCCCGTGAAGCCGTGCAGCGCGAGAACGGACGCGGAAGATTTTTCCTGCGAGAACGGCATTTTCTCGGTCTTTTTTCGGAAAAAGAAAAACCGGCGGGAACGCGTCGCCCAGCGGGAACGCGTCGATCAGTTTTTCATTGATTTGAGCTCGATTCCGAGCTTGTGCACCTTGTAGTGCATGAGCCGCGCGGAAAGGCGGAGTTCCCGCGCCGCCGCGGACATATTGCCCTCGTGCCGCTTGAGCGATTCGACGAGCAGCTCGCGCTCGAATTCGTCGACGAGCGTTTTGTAGGGCAGCGTCAGATCGTCCGAGCGCAGCCGCGTGTCGCCGACGCTGTCGTTCTGCAGAGATGGCGGCAGGTTGTAGCTGCGGATGCACTCGTCGCGCGCGGTCAACACGGCGCGTTCGATGCAATTTTCGAGTTCCCGCACGTTGCCCGGCCACGTGTAGGAAACGAGCAGGTTGATCGCGGGAGTCGAAAGCCGCTTGATTTTTTTGCCGTAGCGCAAATTGAATTTTCGGATGAAATGCTCGGCGAGCGGAATGATGTCGCAGCGGCGCTTGACCAGCTCCGGAAGAATAATTGGGAAAACGTTGATGCGGTAAAACAGGTCTTCGCGGAACTTGCCCTGCGCGATCAGCTCTTCGAGATTGCGGCTCGTCGCCGCGACGAAGCGCACGTCCGCGATCTGTTCCGAACGGCTGCCGAGGCGGGAAAAGATTTTTTCCTGAATCAGGCGAAGCACCTTGACCTGCGAGGAAAGGGAAAGATCGCCGATTTCGTCGAGAAAAAGCGTGCCGCCCCGCGCCGCCTCGACGCGTCCGACGCGGCGGGAATTCGCTCCCGAAAACGCGCCTTTTTCGTAGCCGAAAAGCTCCGCTTCGAAAAGATTTTCCGGCAACGCCGCGCAGTTCAGTTTAACGAACGGCTTCGCGGAACGCCCGCTGCGGGCGTGAATTTCCGCCGCGACCAGTTCCTTGCCCGTTCCCGACGCGCCGCGAATCAGGACGGGAACGTCCAGCGGAGCGACTTGGCGGATGTCCTCGTAAACGCCGCGGATCAGCGCGGAGTTGCCGACGAGCTGCCCGAGGCTCTCGGATTCGCTGATGAATTCCCGCAGCTGCAGATTCTCGCGTTTCAGCGCGTCGCGCTCTTCGCCCGCGCGGTGGCGTTCCGCGACGGCTTCGGCGGCGAGGCTGCCGACGATTTCGAGAAACCGCAGCTTCTCCTGAAGACGCGGGATCGGCTCCTTTTCGCAGTCGATGCTGAGCGTGCCGATGACGTCCTCGCGGTGCATGACGGGAACGCATAAAAACGAAATTCCGCGCCCTTCCGCGCGCGCGCCGGTCAGATTCAGGAAGCGGAAATCCTTGGAAATATCCGGCACGAGACACGGCGTTCCCGTCTTCGCGACCGTTCCCGTGATTCCGACGCCGAGCTGATAAATTCCGCGCCGCCGCTCCTCCTCGCCCAAACCGTGGGAAACTTCGATGCAGAATGTGTCTCCGTGGCGCAGCGTGAACGTTCCGCGGATCATCGCCATTTCCCGGCTCAAAATATCCAGCACCTGTTCGAGCAGAGAAGCTCCGCTTTCCGCGCGAACCGCCGCCGTGCCGATTTTTTGAAGAACCGCCAATTCCGTTTTCAACAGATCAATCATAGGAAACGCAGGGGAAAAAAATCATTCTCTTAAAAAAACACGGGAACGCGAGAAAAAAACGTGCCCGCGGGAACGGCTCCGGCGGGAACGTTTTCGTTTTTTTCCCAGTTTGCCGCGCGCGCAACGGGAAAGCGGATTTCGCGCGGGAACGGCGCGTCAAGCGTTCGGCTCGCCGATCGTGTCTTTTCCGTAATATTTGCGGAGCACTTCGGGAACGCGAACCGTGCCGTCGGGCTGAACGTTGTTTTCGAGAATCGCCGCGAGAACGCGCGGCAGACCGAGCCCGGAACCGTTGAGCGTGTGAACGGGTTCCGCTTTTCCGCCGTCCTTCGGGCGATAGCGGATTCCCGCGCGGCGCGCCTGAAAATCCGTGAAGCAAGAGCAGCTCGACACTTCGAGCCAGCGTTTCTGCCCGCCCGCGAAAACCTCGAGGTCGTATTGCTTGGCGTGCGGGAACCCGATGTCGCCGGAGCAGATGAGCAGCACGCGATACGGCAGATTCAGTTTCTGCAAAAGGCGCGCGGCGTCGTCTTTGAGCGTTTCGAGTTCTTCGAAGGAATGCTGCGGATGCGTCCACTTGACGAGCTCGACTTTGTCGAACTGGTGCAAGCGGTTCAGCCCGCGCACGTTCGCGCCCCAGCTTCCCGCCTCGCGGCGGAAACACGGCGTGTAGGCGCAGCGGCGAATCGGAAGATCGCGCTCGTCGATGATTTCGTCGCGGAAAAAATTCGTCACGGGAACTTCCGCCGTCGGGATCATGTAAAAATCGTCCTGCGGCGCGTAATACATCTGCCCTTCCTTGTCGGGAAGCTGCCCGGTCGCCGTCGCCGACGCGGGATTGACCATGATCGGCGCCATCACTTCCTCGTAGCCCGCGGCGTGCGCTTCGTCGAGGCAAAACTGAATCAGCGAACGCAGCAGGCGCGCCATGTCGCCGACGTAAAACGGGAAGCCCGCTCCCGTAACTTTCACGCCGCGACGGAAGTCGATTGCCTTGTCGAACCACGGGAGCTCCCAGTGCGCGACGGCGTTTGGCGAAACGAGGTGCGCGGGATCGCCCCACGTTCCCGCGACGACGTTGTCGTTCTCGTTTTTGCCGACGGGAACGCTTTCGTCGGGAATGTTCGGCACAGTCAGATAAAGCCGCCGCCATTCTTCCTCGATTTCGGCGACCTGCTTTTCAAGCTCTTTCGTCCGCGCGGAAATCGCCTTCATTTCGCCGACTTTGGCGAGAAATTCCGGCGTGCCTTTTTTCATCGCCGCCATTTCCTTGTTCGCCGCGTTCTGCGCGGAGCGCGAGGCTTCGAACTCGCCGACAAGCGCGCGGCGTTTGGCGTCGCACACGAGAATCGCGTCGAAATCCACGTCGAATTTCTTCGTCGCCAGGCGGGCGCGAATCATGTCGATGTTTTCACGAAAAAACCTGATGTCGAGCATGTCTTTGAAAAATTAAAAAAAAAGGCGAACGCGATGCGGAACGCGCGGGAACGCTCACGCAAAAATTTCCGCGGGAGCGAAAAAGCGCGCGATTTCCGCGGCGGCGGATTCTTCGCTGTCGGACGCGTGGCAGACGTTGTAGGTTACGATTTCCTTGTCCCCGAAATCGCCGCGAATCGTTCCCGCGGGCGCGTTCGCGGACTTCGTCGGTCCGAGTAGCTCGCGCACTTTCGCGATTGCGTTTTCGCCTTTGAGCACGGCGACGACGACGGGACGCGACTTCATCCAGTTCGAGAGAAAATCAAAATACGGCTCGTTTACAAGATGCGCGTAATGCGAGCGCACGAGCGCGTCGTCGATATGAATCATTTTGCACGCGGCGAGAGACAGCCCCGCCGCCTCAAAGCGCGAAAGCACCGTTCCCGCGAGGTTCTTCTCCATGCAGTCCGGCTTTAGGATAATGAGAGTTTTCTGAATCATTGATAAAAATGCAGACGAATAAAAAATCCTTTCCCGCGCGTTCCCGCAAGATTCTTTTGAACGCATTTCTCATATGTCAAACGCGGGCTTCGCCAAAGCGAGTCCCTCAGCCTTGTCGGACTAAAATGGGCGGGAAAAAAGCGTTCCCTGTGGTTTTCGGACAAAACCGTTCCCGCGAAAAAAAGCGTTCCCTGTGGTTTTCGCCGCACGGGAACGCCCTTTCGGAAAATTTTGGGGAAAGTAGATTTTTTTAATCAGATTTTTCGGAGACGGAAGCGGGAAATTTCGACGGCGCGGCGAGAAGTTTCGTCGTAAGAAATCAGGCAACCGTTGAGCTGCACGTCGCCCTCGGCGATTTCAAAACGACGGGGACGCCCGTCGAGAAAACGCCCGAGCACCGCCTGCGTTTCGCGTCCGATCACGCCGGAATGCGAGCCGCACATTCCCGCGTCCGTCTGATAAGCCGTTCCCGCGGGAAGAATCTGCTCGTCCGCAGTCGCGACGTGCGTGTGCGAGCCGACGACCGCCGCCGCGCGCCCGTCGAGAAAACGCCCGAACGCGATTTTTTCGGAAGTGGTCTCGGCGTGAATTTCGACGAAAGCGGCGTCGAACGTTCCCGCGAGGCGCGCGAGCTTCGCGTCCGCGCACGCGAACGGACAGGAGGATTTCGCGTGGAGAAACGTCTGACCGAGCACGGTGAAAACGAGAAGGCGGAATCCGTCCGGCGCGGTCAAAATCAGATGCTCCGCGCCCGGATTCCCGTCGGGAAGATTCGCCGGACGGCAAATTTTTTCGAGCGTCGGCAAATCCGTTTCGAATCCGCGCTGATCCCAGACGTGATCGCCGAGCGTCACGGCATCCGCTCCCGCGGCGACAAATTCCCGCGCTATCGACGCGTTGATACCGGAACCCGCCGCCGCGTTTTCGCCGTTGGCGATGATGAAATCCGCCTGCGTTCCCGCGCGAATTTCCTCGAGTTTTTCAAAGAGAAATTTTCTGCCGGGGGCACCGACGACGTCGCCTAAAAAAAGGATTTTCTTCATTTTTTTTTCGGGAAAAATTTCGGAAGTCTTTCGGCGTTCCCGCGCTATTCCCACGCGTGGAGATTGAGCAGATTTTTGTCCGGCGCGGTTTCGTTTTCGGAAAAATAAATCGCGAGGCGCAGAGCGGGAAGCGTCGTTTTTTCGTCCGCGAGAAAATCGTGTTTGCGGATTTCGGCGAACAGCGATTCCGCGGAACGCCCGGACAGCTGGAACAAGTCCGTGTAGCCGGCGTCCAGCAGATGACGCGCGACGCGCACGGGCATGTGCGGCACGCGCATGAACGCGCTTTTCAGCGCTTCGAGATCGACTTTTTTCTTTTTCTGTTCCCGCATTTCGTTCCCGTCAGTTTTCGGCGGTTCCCGCCTCGTCCGCGGGAACGATTTTTTCAAAAGAATCGAATTCGCGCTCGGCGAGGATTTCGGAAAGTTGCGCGAGCGAAACGTCGAAAAGATGAAATTCCTGTTTCGCGTTTTTCGCGACGACGGTCAGCCGCCAGCCGCCGTTCAGCCGCAGAATTTTTATCGTGCGGGAACGGGAACGCGCGTTGGCGCGGATCACACCGCGCGAAACGCGGCAGACGCGGTCGAGTTTTTCGACGAGCGGCTCGGCCGCGTCAATGACGCTGCTGTGCGTTCCCGCGCGCATTTCCGTTCCCGTTCAGGCGATTTCCCACTTGTAAGGGTGCTTGGAAAGCAACTCGCAACCGTTCTTGCGCACGACGACGACGTCTTCAATGCGACAGCCGCCGATGCTCGGATAATACAGCCCTGGCTCAATCGTAACGACCATGTTTTCCCGCAGCGGATCCGTCATCACGCTGCGTCCGCCGAGATTCGGCGCTTCGTGAACGTCCAGCCCGACGCCGTGTCCCAGCCCGTGGAAAAATCCCGTCGGCACGCCGTCGATGACGCCGGTCTTGTAGCCGGTTTTCGCGAAGAAATCGACCGTGCCTTTGTAAACTTCGTAGCCGGCGACGCCCGCGCGGACGGTTTCCATCGCCTTGTCGTGAGCCTTTTTGACGGTTTCGACGAGCTTGCGCTGTTCCGGCGAAGCCTTGCCCTTGAGATACGTGCGCGTCATATCGCCGAAATAGCCCGTCGCGGCGATGCGCGGGAAAATATCGCAAACGATGAGCTGATTCGCGCGGATCGGTCCGTAGCCGGAACAATGGCAGTCCGCGCCCTGCTCGCCGGCGGCGGCGATCAGCCCTTCGACGTTGATCCCGCCCGCGTCGAGACACGCGTGTTCGATCGCGGCGCGGAGCGTTTCCGACGTCAGCGTTTTGCCCTGATAATTGACAAAGCCTCGCTTGTCGATCGTCGATTCCTTCAGAATTTTTTCGACCGCCTTGAAACCGGCGCAGGACGCGCGGTTGCCGGCGCGAATCATTTCCAGCTCTTCTTCCGTCTTGATCACGCGCTGCGGAAAAAACGGCGACGCGCCGACGGAGAGCTTCACGCCGAGCTGATGCAGTTTGACGAAAAGTCCGGCGGGAAAATCCGCGGGAACGCTCCACGAAGAAACCTTGTAGCGCTTCGCGAAATGCGCGATCAGCTCGGGCGTGCTCGCGGAAGGATTCGTTTCGCGCAACTTCGCGAGCTCCGCGCCGAAGTCGAGAACGACGTCGAAGCCGGACTGTTTGCGGAACCGGACGATTTCGAGCAGCGTGATCGCCGCGATTTTTTTGCCGCGCGCCGTGAACGCGAGAAACGCGTCGCCGCAGCTGAACTTCGTGAACCAGCGCATGTCCGACGAGCTGTTCGGCGAAGCGAAAAGCAACACGTCTTTCGCTTTTTCTTTTTTCGTTTTTGAAGAAACTTTTGCAAGTGCCATATTGCGACCGAGTATAATCCCGACAAACTCCGCAATGCAAGCGCGGGAACGAGAAATTCAGAATGGATCGCCCGCGGTCTTCGCGGAACGCAGAAAAAAAAAGACGGGAACGCACGGTGTTTCCCGCGCGTTCCCGCGAAAGCCGACAGGAATCCGCCGCGCGCGTCAGTTGGCGACGGATTCGTCCTCGGGATCGGTCGCGATGAGGTAAGCGATCGCGGCGACGGCGGCGCGGTAGTCGTATTCCGCGGAAACGGTCGCGGCGCGCGCGGTTGTGAGCGAAACCTGCGCGTCCGTGCGGTCGAGCGACGACGCTTTGCCGACGCTGAACTGCGCGGTTACGACGTCGAGATTTTCCTTCGCGGCGACTTCGGAAAGAATCGCGACTTCCCGCTGCTTGCGCGCGCGTTCGAGCGTGAGCACCGCGGTGCAAAGTCTGGAATAAAGCGACTGCTCGCACTCGGCGACTTTGCTTCGCGCGGTGCGGAGCTGCGCGACGGCGTCTTCGATGGCGCGTTCGTTCCGCCCGCCGTTGAAGACGTTTTGCGCGATCGTTCCCGCGCCGAGCAGATTCCAGATTTTGGGCATGTCCAAATCCTCGTCCGTGAGCGTCGCGGAAAAATTCAGACCGATCGACGGATACAGGTCTGCAATCGTCTTGTCGACGTAGGCGGACGCGGCTTTTTCCAACGCGATGAGCGAAGCGAGACCGGGCTCGCGTTCCCGCGCGACCGCCATCAGCTCGTCCGCCGTCTGGGAAAATGTTCCCATCACGTTCCCGCCGAGTTCGTATTCGGGCGATTCCGCGAAGCCGAGCGCGAGATTGAGATCTGCGCGCGCGGTTTTGACGTTGTTCGCCGTGCTGATCTGTTCGAGAAGCGCGTTGTTGTAATCCACTTCCGCTTTCGTGCAGTCGTATTTCGTGCCCTTTCCCGCGTCGCGCTTGGCGATCATTTGATCCAGGTGTTCCCGATACTGCGCGACGGACTGCTCCGCGACGGTGTTCAGCTCGATGCAGCGGCGCAGTTCAAAATACGCTTTCCGCACGTTGTAGCGCACGAGATTTTCCATCGAGAGCAAATCTTTTTCCGCCGAAAGTAGCTTCGCAACCGCCTGTTCG
This sequence comes from uncultured Enterobacteriaceae bacterium, assembly GCA_964633895.1. Classification (GTDB taxonomy): domain Bacteria; phylum Verrucomicrobiota; class Verrucomicrobiia; order Opitutales; family UBA953; genus Spyradosoma. The sequence continues at coordinate 16,944 of CAZWIK010000012.1, forward strand.
AGCTTTGCGTCCGTCTTGCCGAAATCCCACAGGAGCAGATCCATCGAAAGCCCGACGGACGTTCCGCGCGACTGCCCTGCATTGTGGAAACTTTGCCCGTGCGATGAGGTGTTGTTCGTCTGATAGGTGTAAGACGCCGCCGCATCGACCGTCGGCAGATAATCCGCGCGAATGTCCTTCACGGCGATCCGCGCCTGAATCACCGTCTGCCGCGCCTGAAATATCGACGGATTCGCTTCGAGCGCGATCGCCTCCAAATCCGAGAGCGACAGAACCGCGTCCTTCGCGTATCCGAATTCCGAATATGCGACCGTGCGTTCCCCGCGCATCCGGTTTTTCGAATCCTGCGCTTCGCGAGCCTCGCGCACGGTCGAACACGCCGTTCCCGCGGCAAGCGTTCCCGCGAGAAAAGCCGTCCAAAGATTTTTTTTCAAAAGTGCGTTTTTCATCGGTTTCACAGCTCCGTTTTTACAGGTTTTCAGCGTCGGGGACGACGGCTTCCGTCTCCGTTTCCGGCGCGACGCTCTTGAGGTGTGCCGTGCGGCGGCAACTCTCGCGCATTCGCTGGAAGAGCGAATAAAGCGCGGGAGCGAACGCGATTCCGACGAGCGTCGCGACGAGCATTCCGCTGAATGTCGTCACGCCGATCGCGCGGCGGGAACCCGCTCCCGCGCCTGTCGCGATCACGAGCGGGAACACGCCGATGAGGAACGACCACGCCGTCATCAGCACGGCGCGGAAACGCAGCGACGCGCCCAAAAGCGCGGAAGAGCGTATCGAAAATCCGGATTCGCGAGCCTGCTTCGAAAATTCAATCATCAGAATCGCGTTTTTGGCGGAAAGCCCGATGAGCATGACCAAGCCGAGCTGCGCGTAAATGCTCAGCGACAAGCCGACGATGAGCAGCCCGACGAGCGCGCCAAGCGTCGGAATCGCGACCGTCAGCATCACGGGAACGGGAATCGTCCAGCTTTCGTATTGCGCCACGAGGAAGAGATAGGCAAAGAGCATCGCCAGCGCCATGATCAGCACGATCTGCCCCTGATTCTGCCGCTCCTGATAGCTCTGCCCTTTCCACTCGACGTGGAAACCCTGCGGGAGCTTCATTTTCTCTATGATTTCCATCACTTCGCCGCTCGTGTAGCCGTCGGCGACCTGCACGGAAACGTCCGCGGAAGTCAGTTTGTTAAAACGCTGAATTTCCGTCGGCCCGACCGTGTAGCGCAGCGTCGCCACCGCCGTCAGCGGCACCATGCCGCCGGAAGAATTCTGCACGAGCAGTCCCTCGATGTCGGTTTGCGTGACGCGAAACGCCTTGTCCGCCTGCATCTTCACGTGAAAGGCGTCGCCCGCGTAGTTGAAGTCGTTGATGTAATACGATGCGAGCTGGCTCTGCAGCGTCGAGAAAATCGAGCTCACGGAAACGCCGAGCGATTCCGCCTTGGCGCGGTCGATGTCGAGATAAAGTTGTGCCGTGTCCGCGTTGTAGGACGAACTCGCGCGGCGCACCTGCGGGAGCGCGTTCAGATCCGCCACGAAATTTTTCACGATGACGGAAAGCTCCGCCGGATCGACGTCGCCCTCGCCGCAAAGCACGGCGGAAACGCCGCCGACAGCGCCGAGACCCATGATCGCAGGCGGCGTGAAAAACACGATGCGCGCCTCGGGAATGTCCGCCGTTGCCTTTTGCAACGCGGCGACGATCGCGGAAAGCTTTGTTTCCGGCGTCTTGCGTACGCTCCAGTCTTCGAGCTGCACGAAGCCCATCGCGACGTGTTCGCCGTTGGAACTCATCTGGCTGTGTCCGGGAATCGTCATGACGGCGCAGACGCCGGGAATGTTTCGGATGCGGGAACGCACTTTTTCCAGCGTCGCTTCCGTCCGCGCGATCGTCGCGCCGGGCGAAAGCTCGATGTTCATCATCACCGACCCCTTGTCTTCCTCCGGCAGGAATGAGCCGGGAATTTTTCCCGAAAGGAACCAGATGCCGCCGAAGACCGCAAGCATCAACAGGACCGTCAGCGCCGCGCGGCGCACGAGCCGAAGCACCACGCCGAGATAAATTTTCTTCGCTCCCGCGAGAAACGCGTTGAACGGCTTAAAAATCGGCAACACCTTTTCCTGCGCCGGGCGAAGAATCAGCGCGCAAAGCGCGGGGCTGAGCGTCATCGCGACGACCGTGGAAATGACGAGCGCGATGCACATCGTCACGGAAAACTGCATGTAGATGCGCCCGACCATGCCGCCGTAAAACGCGAGCGGCACGTAGCAGGCGATCGTGACGAGCGTCGTCGCGATGATCGCTCCCGTGATTTGCTTCATGCTTTTTATCGCCGCTTCCTTTGCGGAAAGGCGTTCCCGCGCCATCAACGCCTGACAGTTTTCGACGACGACGATCGCGTCGTCCACGAGAGAACCGATGACCAGAATCAGCCCGAACATCGTGAGCACGTTCACGCTGTAATCCATCAGATACATGAACGTGAACGTTCCCACCAGCGAAACCGGAATCGCGATCGCGGGAACGAGCGTCGCCCGCCAATCCTGCAAAAACACATACGTGACAAAAACGACGAGCAGTAGCGCGATGACGATCGTCTCCACGATTTCTTTCAGCGAAACGACGATGAACCGCGTCGGGTCATACGAAACGTCGTAGCTCACGCCGGGCGGGAACCGCGACGCCATGTCCTCGAGCAACGCGCGGACGCGCTTGACGGTCGCCAGCGCGTTGGAATCGCTGTTGCGGAAAATCGCCATGCCGACGGATTCCTTGCCGTCGAAATTCCCGCGTCCGGAATACGTCTTCGCTCCGAGTTCGACGCGCGCGATGTCCTTGAGACGGAGAACGCTCCCGTCGTCCGCCGTGCGCACGATGATGTCTTCAAATTCCTCCACCGATTTGAGACGGCCGTGGACGTTGACCTTGAATTGAAGATAATCGTTGCCTTGCTCGGAACCGAGCGTTCCCGCGGCGGCCTGAATGTTTTGCGAAGAAACCGCGGCGGAAATGTCGTCGGTCGAAATTCCCAATCCGGCGAGCCGCACGGGATCGAGCCAGATGCGCATGGCGAAAACGTCGCCGCCCATCGCGTCCGCGGAGGAAACGCCGTCCACGCGGGCGATCGCGTCGGCGACGGTCGAAGAAATGTAATTGCTCAGCTGCATCGTGTTCATCGACGTGCCGTCCGTCGTGAACGCGAACATCGCCAGAATGTCGTTGCTGCGTTTGCGTACGTTGATTCCCGTGCGTTGCACTTCGGACGGCAGCTTCGATTCCGCGCGCTTGATCGCGTTTTGCACGTTGACCATCGCGATGTCGTCGTTCACGCCGGTCTTGAACGAAATGCTGCAGGAATACGAGCCGTCGTTGCTGCACGTCGAAGAGAAATACAGCATGTCCTCCAGCCCGTTGATTTCCGAATCGAGCTGCGTCGCGATCACGTCGCGGACGGTTTCCGCGCTCGCGCCCGTGTAGGTGGCGGAAACGTGGATACTCGGCGGAGAAATGTCCGGATATTCTTCGACCGGAAGCCGGAAAAGACAAAGCAACCCAGAAAGAAAAATCACCAGAGAGACCACCGCGGCGAGGCGCGGACGTTCGATGAAAATTTTTGAAAACATAATTCGGAAAAAACTTTTTTGGCTAAATTTTCGCGGGAACGAGGCGTTCCCGCGGACGCGCGCGGAATCCCGTTCCCGCAGGCGCGCGGAAAATCATTCGGAGGAAGCTTCGGCAACGTTCACGCGACGTCCGGGAACGGCTTTGTGCGTGCCGTCCGTGATGATGCGCTCGCCTTTTTTCAGCCCGCTGACGATAAATTGAAGCGTATTCGTCGCCTGCCCGAGCGACACGTCGCGCCGCTCGACCATGTTGTCGTCGCCGAGCACGTAAACGTAGGCGCTTTTGTTGTCATACATCACGGCGGACGGCACGACTGCCGGAAGCAGCTCGCCCGAACGTTTTCCGAGAATGACGGAAACCGTGCCTCCGGGAATCAGTTTGCCGGCGGCGTTTGAAAATCTCGCGTAAATCTGCATGGAGTCCGTCTGTTCGTTCGCGGTGTTGTCCACGAAATCCAGCTCGCCTTCCAGACCGTATTCGCTTCCGTCCGCGAGCAGAAGCTGGATTTTTCCCTGTTCCCGCAGGGCCTTTTCGTCGCCGAACAGCGAGAGGAAATCGCGATTGCTCAGCGTGAAGCGGACGCGCACGGGATCGGTCTGCACGACGGTCGCGAGCGATCCCAAAGACGGCGTGACGTAGCTGCCCGCGGGAACGGCGTTCACGCCGATGCGTCCGTCGGCGGGAGCGAGAATCCGCGTGTTTTTCAAATCGTCCTGCGCGACGATCAGATCCGCTTCCGCCGCCGACAGCGAAGCCTGATACGCTTCGTATTCGCTGAGCACGCTGTCCAGTTCGTCCTGCGTGGAAACGTCCTTTTCGAAAAGTTGCTGCGTGCGCTCGAAATTCGCTCTGGAATACGCGACGCGCGCGCGGTACTCGGCGATTTTTGCCTCGGCGCTCTTCACGGCGGCAACGTAGCGGATGTCGTCCAGACGATAAAGCAACTGTCCTTTTCTGACGAAATCGCCTTCGTTGAACGTCACTTCGAGCAAATCGCCCGACACGCGCGAAGTCACGGCGATTTTCGCCGGCGAAACGACGCGCCCGGGATAGCGGCGGGCGAGCACGTTTTCCACTTCCGCGACCGTTCCCGCGGCGACGAGTTCCAGCTTTTCCTGCGCGAAAAGCGGCGTTCCCGCGCACAAAAATCCGGCGAGCGCGACGCCCGACATTAATCCTCTAACTTTTCCGATTTTCATAAGCAATTCAACAAGAGTGTGTTTTTACCGATTGTTTAAATTTTCGAGCACCTTCCGCAAGACGCCGAGCCGGGCGTGACCCCGCGGGTTTTATTTTGAAATTAGAACGTTCGTTTCTTCAAATAGTTTGAAACATTAAATTCATTGTAGGAAAAAAGTTTCGGAAGAAAACGCAATTCTTTTCTTTGCCGCGGGAACGCATCTTCAAAGACGCGTGAACAGGGATTCGGGAACGCGCGGTGGCGGCTCGGCGAGCGCGTCTGGCGAGAACGCCGCGCGGGAAAAGCGCAGGTTCATCGCGGCGGCGAAGACGGAAAATTCGTCCTTGTCGCGCGTCGCGTCGTCGCGCAGCTCGAGCGAGCGAATCGTGTATTGCTCCTGCACTTTCTGCACGCGGGAAAGCGAAAACGTTTTTTTCAACTTTCCGTCGTTCCCGTAGATTTCCGCGGAGACGACCGCGTTGTAAACGCGATCCAGCCCGATGCGCACGAAGCCGATTTCCGGCGTTTCGGCGCGGAAGGATTCCGGCGGCGTCATCTTAAAAAAATGCACGGGCCGCCCGCGGAAACGGCGCGTTTTCTCGTATGCCGCGTTTTCCCAGTAAACGAACGGTGCCTGCAGATCGAACGGCGTGAAAATCAGCCCGTCGAAAAACGGCGCGGTCGCGTTCCCGTCGATGCGCACGGGCTTCTTTTCGGCGTCGAGCGTCCAAAGCTCCGGTTCGCGTCCTCCGCGCAGAAGAAAGGATTTTTTCGCGGCGGGCGCTCCCGCGCGAGCGATTTCGATGCGGAGCACGGGACCGGCGGCGTCCCACGTCCCGTAAAGCGTTCCCGTGCAGAATTCGGTTTCATCGCTCTTCCTCAGATAATGCGTGATGTTGAATTTCAGACAGAAATCGCCCGCCATGCGATACGCGCGAAAACCGTCGAGCACGCCCGCCGCCTCGGCGTCCGAGAGCTGGCGAAAATCCGACTGCGCGAAAAGTGCGGCGGGAACGAACGCGAGAATTAGGAACAGAAAAAATCGGAGTGGTTTCATCGAAAAAAAAATCGTCAGGGCAAATTCGGCGTCGGTTCGTATTTCAGCGCGTCGAGCTTCTTCAGTCCGTCGAACATCAGTTCCGCCGCGCGCTGATTGCGTTCCCGCTGGGAAGCCTTGGCGTCCGGTCCGCCTTTCGCGGCGGGAACGATTCCGCCGAGCACGACGGCGATGACGCGCCTGTTCCCGCGCGACGCAGTTGTGACGATGGACGCGCCGGCGTTCGTCCAGCCGGTTTTCAAACCGTCGCAGCCGGGAAAAAGATCGAGCAGGCGGTTGTGATTTTCCATCGGCAACGGTTCCGCATCCAGACGCGCGTCGCGAAAGTTTTTTCGCTTCGCGGCGGAATAGCGGAAAACCTCGGGATGAGTGCGGATCAGCGCGCGGGAGAGCTTCGCCAGATCCGACGCGCTCGTCATGTCGGGCTGTTTTCCCGCCGCGCGCTCTTTTTTTGAAATCGGCAGACCGTGCGGCGTGGAAAATTCCGTGCGGGTCATGCCGAGTTCCCGCGCCTTGCGGTTCATCATCGCGACGAATTCCTCGACGCTCCCGCCGACTTTTTCCGCCAGCGCGACGGCGGCGTCGTTCGCGGACTGCAACATCAGCGCGTAGAGCAGCTCTTCCGTCGAATTGACTTCGCCCTCTGCGAGATAAACCTGCGTGCCGCCCGTGTCCTGCGCGCGGCGGCTCGCGGCGATCGGCGTCGTCAGCCGGAGCGTTCCCGCGTCCACGGCGTCGAACACGAGAAAAATCGTCATCAGCTTCGTCACGCTCGCCGGCGGATGCCGCACGTCCGCGTTGCGGGAAGAAAGAACTTTGCCCGTATCCGCGTCGATGCAGATTTGCCCCGCGCAGGAAAAATTCTTCATTGCGGGACGCGGTGCCTTCGCTGGACGCGAAGCGGGTGCCGGTGTGGACGTTTCCGCGGCGGCGAGAGAATCGGCGGCGGGAACGGGAGAATCCGCGGCGGCGGCAGGTTCTGCGGGAACGGGAGAATCGGCGGCGGGAACGGTCGTTTCCCCGAAATCGAAATCCAAGGCGAACGGATTTTCGCGCGGCAATTTTTTTTCTTCGGGAAAATCGGTTTCGCGTTCCGTCCGCGTTCCCGCGGGTTCCGCTTTCGCGGGAACGGACGCAGCGGCGGTTTCGGCAAAATCGCGCGCCGCCGCACCGTTGAACGCGAACACGAAAGCGACGAGCACGACGGCGAACGCGAAGAACGCGATGACGATTTCTTCAAAACGCAGTTTCATCAAAAAAAAAAGAAACGCGCGCGGCAAGGTCAGAACCAGGATTTCAACACGGTGTCGTCCGGCGTCGAAATTTTGTCGTTCTTCACATCGTCCAGCATTTGGGAAACGCCGGTGATGAGGCTGTCGCGCTTGGGAATGAAGAGCATTCTGTCGCTGCCGAGAAAATTCTGCACCTCTTCCAGAACTGCGCGCGGCGGGCGGCGCGTTTCCAGCAGCGGAGGCAAATAGCGCAACAGCACGGAAACGTCGTTGTGCCTCAGCGCGTAGTGGACGAGTTCGAGCAACGCCGTCTGATTGCCGTTTTCGATCAGAAACGCGCTTTCGTAGACATTGCGCGCTTCCTCTTCGAAGCCGAATTCTTCAAGGCGACGCGCCAGCACGATCAGACGCGCGGCGGGAACGGATCGATTCCTCATGACGCGGTCGAGGCAGATTTCTCCGAGATTCACCTGATTGTTCGAATAATACGCGAGCGCGCGCAGACAGTCCAAAACGCCCTGATAATTCCGAACCCACGCGTAATTTCCCTTGCCGAGTTCGTCGAGTTCTTTCAACGCGTCGGCGGATTTTCCGCTGAGAATGAGCATTTCGAGATAAAGCATTTCGAATTTCGGCAAATCGACCAGCGTTTCCGCGCGCGCGTGCTTGTAAATTTCCTCCACGAGGTCGTATTCCTTGGCGTTTGTCGCGTATTGCGCGAGTGCCAGCAGCGCCGAGGAATCGTTCTGATAACGCTTGAAAAATTCCGATTCCAGGAGGCGGCGATATTGCAGATTTTCGTCGCCCGGGAACAGCGTGATGATCCGCACGCGAATCGTGGGATCGTTTTTAATCAAGGCGAGCCGCGTCAGCACGTCGCGCGCGGCTCTCAAATCGCCGATTTCTTTCAAATAAACCGCATAAAGCAAGGCGATCTGCTCGTTCCCGGGAACCGCCTGTTGCGCGCTCTTCAAAATCGTCAGCGCCTGTTCCCGCTTGCCGGATTCCCAGTAGATTTGAGCCATCAGCACTCGTCCGGAAAGCGATTCGAGCACGTCGTAGGTTTCAAGAATTTTTTCCGCCGCATCAAAACGCCCGCGAAACAGACTCGCCTGCGCGGCGCCGACGACGAGCATCAGCCGGTTGTCCGAAAGCTCATTCGGTTCGGGAACGGTTTTCGCGGCGATCGGGAACAGCGGGAGCAGCGTTTCCGCAGATGAAATCAGCGTGTCGTCCTGCGCGTTTTCAAGGCATTGCTGAACGAAAAAGCGAACGTAATCCTTGTTGTTCACCGCATACGGAAGCCCGTCGCGAAGGAATTCGACCGCTTCTCGCGACCGCTTTTGCCAAAAAAGCACCTGCGAAAAGTTGATGCGCCCGTCGGGATTGAACGGCGAATAAATCAGCCCTTCCCTAACTTTCTGAAAATAAGCGGAGAAATCCTGATTTTCCCGAAATTCCGTCTTCGCGTCGGCGATCATCCTGTCGCCGATGTCCTTGCGCAATTGGATGCGGGTTTCCCGCGAGAACGGGTAAACCAGCATTTCCGAATATTTCGCGCCGTCACAGTCCTGCTTGTAGCGGAACCAGCAATAAAGCATAAACGCCAGCGAAAGATACCCGGCAACAGCCAGGCAACCGAGGACGACGCCGATGCGCGTCCAGTTGAAATGAAGCCGCCATTGCCCGCTTTTGCTGCGGGCATACGTCGCGAATCCCAAATACTCCCGATTAGAAAATTTCATGCGGAAAAACCGTCCGTTGCGCAATTGTTTTAATGGATTAATATTTTTTGAGTTCCTAATTTACCCTGATGCGATTTGCGGAGCAATACGCGATTTTTCCCAAAAAAAAATCAGCGCGCGTTCCCGTTCCCGCGCACGCGGAATCGGTGCGTTCCCGCGGAAACGATTTCAAAATCGACGTGAATCGCGTCGGGCGGGAGCGCGCCGGCGATTTTTTCCGGCCATTCCGTAATCCAGCACCACGGACTGCGCATGAATTCTTCGAGCATCAGCGATTCCGCCGCCTCCGGAGACGCCAGTCGATACGCGTCCATGTGAATGAGCTGGCGGGAACGCCCCTCATACACAGCGTAAATGTTGTAGCTCGGGCTGGTGATCGGCTGCTCGATGCCGAACGCTCTCGCCGCGCCGCGGACGAACGTCGTTTTTCCCGCGCCGAGCGGACCGTGTAGCGCGAGCGCGGTGTCGGGCGGGAGCGCGGCCGCGAACGCTTCCGCCGCGCGTTCCATTTCCTCCGCCGACGCGCAGACGATCCATTCGCCGCGATGCTTCCAACGTTCTTTTTCCATGATTTTTCGCGCAAAAATTTATTTCAGTTCGATGCGTTCCGCCGAGATTTCGGCGCGGGAACGCAAAAAAGTTTCCGCCGCGCGGGCAAAGCGCGACGGCGTTTCCGTCGTCAGAAAACGCGCCGTTCCGCCGCGGGAAACCCGACATTCCGTTTCGGGATGCCGCGCGAAATAATTTTTCAGGCTCGAGGCGACGCACTCGCCCTGCGGGAACGCGCGCACGCCCGCCGGCAAAAAGCGTTCGATCTGCGGAAGCAGCATCGGATAATGCGTGCAACCGAGAATCAGCGTGTCGATTTTTTCGTCGCGCGAAAGTAGCGCGTCCAGATGCCTGCGCACGAAATATTCCGCGGCAGGCGTTCCCGTCTCGCGGTTTTCGACGAGCGGAACCCACATCGGGCAGGCCTCGGAAACGACGCGGATTTGCGGGAACATCTTTTGCATTTCCAATTCGTAGGAACGGGAAGAAATCGTGCCCTCCGTGCCGAGAACGCCGACGTGCTTCGTGCGGCTGAGCGAATCCGCCGCCTCGACCGTCGGGCGGATTACGCCGAGAACGCGCCGCGTCGGATCGGAAGACGCCGGAAGATCGTTCTGCTGAATCGTGCGCAACGCCTTCGCAGAAGCGGTGTTGCACGCGAGAATGACTATCGGACAGCCGCGTTCGAAAAGCGCGAAGACCGCCTGACGCGTGAACTCGTAAACCACGCCGAACGAGCGGGAACCGTAAGGCGCGCGCGCGTTGTCGCCGAGGTAAAGAAAATCATACGCCGGAAGCACCTCGCGAATTTTTTCGAAAATCGTGAGACCGCCGTAGCCGGAATCGAAAATCCCGATGGGCGCCGCCATATTCCTCCGCGATTATTTGTTTTCGACAATCACGCCGCGCACCGAAAATTCGTTCCCGCGCAGATACGATTTTGCGACGACGGAATAATCGAGCTCGCCGAACGCGTCCGCGCGGAAATTTTCAAAAATTCGTGAATGCGGGAACGCCTTTTCCGCCGCATCCGAAGTCAATTCGAGCATTTTCCCGATGTGCGCGGCAAAAACGCCGCAGCCGCCTTCGGGCAAACGCGCCTCGCCCGCGCGGAGCGGCGCGGCGTCCCATGCGCTTTGTGACCCAGCGTTCCCGCGCGCGGAATTTTCCGCAAGCGCGAGCACGGCGGCGGCGCGTCCGACGCAAAGTTTTCCGCCGATGCAGGAAAACGCGCAGACGTCGTCGCCCTCGCCGAACGCGTAAACGGCGGGAGCGTTCGCCGACGTTCCTGCGAGCCGCCGGCAATCCAAGCCGGAGAAAATTTCGCCCGCGCCGCGGATCGCCTCGAGCGCGAGTTTTTCGTCGGAAACGTTCAGCGCGACAACCGTGCCGCGTTCCGTTCCCGCGAGAACGGAACGCATGAAAAATCCGTAGTCGAGCGCGTCGAGCGCAGCGTAAAAATCCACGTCACGCGCCGTTTTCATGCTTTGCAGTTGCATTTCGAGTATTCCGAAAAGCGGCGACGCGCGGCGCGCGAGTTCCGCCGTTTTCAGAATCATCGCGCCGATGGAAAAATTCGCCGCGCAAAGAAGCGACGTGTCCGCATTCGACGGGAACAGCGCGGGCTTCTTTGCGCCGCCGTCCTTCATCGACGCCGTCAGCACGGAAACGAGACCGCGATCCTCACGCCACGAAAGCGCGGCCTCGAACGCCGCGCCGTCCCGCTTCTCGCCGCCGAATTCGATTTTCGCCCAAAGCGAATTTATCGCCTCCGGCGCGAGTGCCTTGACGATCGACGCGCTCGAAACGAAAAACATCGCCGCTTCCGGATTTTTTTCGAATTGCTTCGCCTGCGCCCTGTCGCTCTCGGCGGCGGACGCGTAAGCGTTTTTCGCGAGAGCCTCACCGTCCGCGTAAAACCAGACTTCGGCGTTCCCGACGCGTTCCCGCGCGGCTTTGAAAACGGCGGAATCGGCAAGCCCGCCCGCCGCGTTTTCGCCGGAAACCGCCGCGACGATTTTTTCGAAAAGCGACGCATTCGTCGAAAAAACGAATTTTCCGCCGCTCACGCCGAACACGCCGCCGTCCCCCCGCTTTTTCGCGGGAACGCCCGCGAGCGAAACGTCTTCTCCGCGCGGAAACGGCGCGGCGGCGTTATTTTCAGAAAAAATTTCCGCGAACAGCGCGTCCGCCTTGTCCGCCGTGAAATCCGAAGCGCATTCGGCGATGAAAACCGTTTCCGAATCCTTCGCGCTCCCGCCGACAAACGACGCGTTCACCTGCGCGACGGCGATTTCGCCGGAAAATCCGGCGGCGGCGCAGAATTTCGCCCACGCGTCGGGCGTTCCCGCGTCGCCGCAGAGACCGACGGAAACAAAAAATTTCGTCCACGCGTCGGGCGTTCCCGCGTCGCCGGAAGCGCGCGGACTCAGGATTTTCGCTTTGAATTCCGAGAAAAAAGCGTCCTGCGCGGCGCGGCGTTTCAGCGTTGCGAGATTTTCGATTTTCAGGACCGAGAGCGTGTCGTTTTCCGGCAGATATTTTTCGAAATCAGCCGACGCGAACGGCGCGAAGGCGAACGCGGAAAATGCGGCGAGAACGCCGAGCCGAGTTTTTTTGCATTTCATATTTCAATCGATGTTTTTTTTTCTTAAAAGACGGAAATCGTCAGGTCGTCGAAAAAGGTTTCGTCGCCTTCGCCCTGTAATGCGACGGCGACGGCGACGGTCGCGGAAACCGCGCCGCGCGGAGCTTCTCCGAGCGCGACGAGCCTGCGCCATTCCGCAGTTTTCCCGACGGGCAGCGTTTCCGTGGTTCGCGCCAGAGATTTTCCCCGCGCGTCGAAAAATTCCACGCTCACGCCGGACATGGCGCCGCAGGAAACGTTCCCGCGCGCGAAAACCTGCACCAGAACTTTCTTGCCGCGCGAAACGCGGAAACGCTTCCGCAGTTCCACGCGTTCGGCGATTCCGGCGACGCGCCACGACGCGTTCCCGCCGTGAGGCGAATTCGCCGACGCGTTCATTTCGAGTTTTTCCGACGCCGCGAGAATGCACCACCAGCCGCGCGGATGGGCGAGATTTTTTCCCGCGCGCCAATCGCCGGGGGCGTAGGTGACGAAATTTTCTTCTTCAAAATCCTCGCGCACGTTCGGTTCGGCGTCGAACGCGGGAATGCTTTCGGCGATCACTCGCAGACGGGAATCCGCCGCGCCGAGCGCGGGAACGCTCCCTGAAAGGTCCGCGCGGGAACGCATCGCCGCGTCGAAAACGCGCTCCAAACCGCGCTCGACGAGCGTTCTCTCTTCCGCGTTTTCCGTTTTTCCGACGAAATCCAGCACGCGCCGCAACGCCGCCGGACGCGGGTCGGACATCAGATACGCGGAAATCTTCGGCGCGTCGGGCGTTCCCGCGAATTCCGCGTCGTCATAAATTTCCTCATAGCGCCACGCCGGATTTTTCAGTGCGGCGAGCGCGTCTTCGAGCGTTCCCGCGTCCGCGGCACCGAGAGCTTTCCGCGCGAAGTAGGATTTCGCGAATTTTTCCGCGCGCATCAACGCGACGTCCACGGCGTGGAGCCGCGCGGCGATGCGGAGATCCCGCGCCGTTCCCGCGTTCGCCTTCGCATGGGCGTTCTGCGCTTCCGCGAACAGCGCGCGCGCCTCCGCGAGTTTTTCCTCTGGAAAAATTTCGATGGAATTTTCGTTGTTCCAGCCTTTGATCCAGCGGCATTGCCCGCCCTGATTTTTCCAGATGGAGCAGGCGAAATCGTAAAACTTCTTCATCGCGGGAGCCGCCGCGCCGAACGTTTTTTCGTAATACGCGTCGAGGATTTCCGCGGGATCGGCGTCCGGATCGCGCAGAAGCCGCGAGGCGAGCCAGACTTTCGGCGCGTCGAACGGCACGTTTGGCGAACATTCCGCATAAAAGATTTTTCCGCCGTTGGCGTGAATGAATTTTATCGCCTCCGCTTCCTCTTCGAGAAAAAGCCGCGGGAACAGAAACGGCGAGCCGTAGTAGTAATCATACACGCCCCACGCTCCCGCGCCGGATTTCGACCAGCGGCGCATCAGCGCCTTGTCGTCCGCCTTGAAGCGCGGAAAAACCCACATCGAGCGGTCGGCGCAAAGCACGGGAACGACGTTTTCGCGCATCGGAAAATCTGGCGTGTCCTGCACGTCGAGATATGCGATCGCACCGACGCTTTTTCCCGACAGCGATTCGTCTCCGCGGACCGCGTCCGCCACGCGGTTCACGAAATCGTAGTAATAATTCGAGCGCTTCGGCAGATTTCTGAAATACGACAGCGCGCCGGATTTTTTTTCCGAGGCTTCGGATTCGTCCCAGTTCGTCGAATCGTTGATTCCGAGCGCGAACATCGGCGCGTCCGGATTTTTCGCGAAATAAGCCCGCGCCGCGTCCAGCGCGACGGGAACGGCCTGCGGTGACGCGAGATTCGGCTGCGGCGCGTAAAATCCGGCGAGATCGGGTCGCCGCACGTCGAACACGGTCGGTGCCAGCTCCGGATTTTCGGCGTAGACGTCTTTCGTGAAAATCGAGCCGAGGTTGTGGGAATAGCGCGGAAGGTCGCCGAATCCGAGGTGAATCGACCACTCCTCGTCGCGCATGCCGACGCGCCGCCACGGGAACGCGGGAACGCTTTTGACGACGCCGCGCGGGAACGGAATTTCGTCTTTCGGCGTCCATTCCGCGCCGTCCGTTCCAGGCCAAACGAATTCGATACCGAGAAATTCGCGCAGAAATTCGCCGACGGCGATGCGCGTCGCCGTCGGCGTGCGTCCCACGATGAAAACCGCGTTCCCGCGCGCTTCTATGATGAAAGTTTCGCCTTCGCCCGCCGGAGCGAAAATGCCGAGCTTCGCCGCCGCGCGCGTGTTCCCGACGTAGATTCCGAGAGAAATTCCGGAAAGCGACTGCGGATCCTCCGCTTCCGTTTCCACGGGAACGGATTTTTTCGACTGAGCGACGCGTTCAATCCACGCGGCGAGATCGAGCGCGGCGGAAATGTCGCCGGCTTCCGGACCGTCGGCGGAGAGGAAAATTTTTCCGCGCACGCGCCCGTTTTTCGCGAGAAAGCGTTCCCGCAGCAATTCGATTTCGAACGGATCGCCGCCCTCAGAATCGAACGGAGAACCCGACGCGCCGACGGCTCCGGCGGCGGAAAAATCGTCGCCGAAAGCGAGCGCGGCGAAAGCCGAAAAGCAGAACGCGATGCCGCACGCGAGCCGCGCGAGAGCGGGAACGCGCGGGCGTGCGCGAATTGAATCGTCGTGTTTCGGCGTCATTTTTTCCCTCCGGACTCGCCGCCGCTTTTTCCGCGGACGGATTTCGGAACGACGAAAACGCGGTCACTGCCTTTTGGAATGATGATCTGCGGGCGCGAAACCTGCGCGGGAACGTCGTTCCCGTCATCGGCGGCGACGGTCGTTATCAGCTGGCGTTTTTCCAAATCGAAAACGAAACGGTCGTTTCCGGGGAAAAGCTCCACGCCGTCCTTGTCACGAAAATGCGCGTTCCCGCTGAGCACGGCGCGGTTTTCCGGCGGAAACACTTCGAGCGTCGAGCCGCGCGCGGTGGATTCCTCGTGAACGAGCCGAATGTTTCCTCGGCAGATGACTTTTTTCGCTTCAAAATTCGAATCGTCGCGGGAACGCGGGGCGAGCAGCCCTTCGACGCTGTCGCACATGCCGTGCGCGCCGCCGTCCGTAGAAAAAATCACGTCGCCGCGCAGGAAGAAACGCGCGCGCCGCTCGCCGGCGATCAATTCCATCGAATCGCTTTCCAAATAAGATTTTTTCGCGAGAGCGGGCGATTCTGGTTTTTCCGCCGACGGCTTTTTTTTCTTGGACAAAGGAAGTTCGTCTGGCGAGCGCGCGGCGGCGGCGTCCGCGCCGTTTTCCTTTTTTTCCGCCGCGCGGGTCTGCGACGGGAGCGCGAATTCGAGCGCGGTGCCGGATTCTCCGCCCGGGAAAAGAATGCGCGGGCGCGTTCCCGTTTCCGTGTCTGGCTCGACGGAAACGAGAAACGGCGCGTTCCCGTCGGAAGCTTTTTCCTCGTCCTCGATCCATTCTTTCAGCCCGACTGCGGGCGTGATCGACGCGCGCCCGCCGGTCAGCTCGTAGCCGTTCTGTTTGAGCTGGACGTTCCCTTCGGCGATGATTTTTTTGATCTGCGAAAGATCGTTTTTTTCGCGCGCCGCGCGTTTTTCCTGCGGTTTCGAATCGGCGAAGACGACGAGGCGGTCGCAGCTTCCGTCGATATTTTCCGACTTCATGAGTACTTTCCCGAAAATGTCGAACGTGCTCAAATCGTCGTCGCGCCGAAGCGTGAGATGCTCTCCGGAAATGTCTGTCCGCGCGGCGTGCGCGAACGCGGGAACGCCCGATTTTTTTTCCGTTTTTCCGGAAAATGCGGGCAACTCGACCACGACGCGGCGGCGGTCCGGCGCGTTCCCGTCTTCGGAAAAAACCTCGATCAAATCGCGGTCGAGAAAAATTTCTGCGCTGCCGCCGGAGAGCGTCGCGCTTTCGGCCTGCGAGACGACTTTCGGCGTTCCCGTCAGCAGAATGAAATTTTCCTGCGGAAAGACGTCCGCGCGGTCGCAATACAAAAGGCGTCCGGAGTAATCGACGCGGACGTTTCCCGCGGCGGAGACGATGCGGATTTTGCGCAGATCGTCGCCGTCGTTCCCGCCGACTTCGTCAACGGACGCCGAAATCAGCGCGTCGCCCGCCGTCGCGTCGGCGGAAACGACGAGCGTGTCCGCTTTGATCCGAATATCGCGGTCGGCGGCGACGACTTCGCCGAAAAGCGAAATGATGTTCTCGTCGTCGGTCGAACCGACGGTCATGCGTTTTCCGGAGACGACTGTTCTGCCGCCGTCGGCGGACGCGTTCCCGCGGTCGACGAACGAAGGCATTTCCACGGAAACGGCGACGGGAGAATCCGGCAGAGTGCCGTTCGGGCGCGTCGCGAGAATCTCGACGAAGCGTTCCTTGATTTTTCCCGAGGCATCGTCGCCGCGCACGGCGAGCTGTCCCGTAAGCTCGGTCAGCCGCGCGTTCCCGTGGACATGGAAACGGTCCTCCTGCGGAAGAAATTCCGCCGCGTCGCCCTCGATCCGCATCGCGCCGCGGGAAATTGAAACGTTCCCGCGCCCTGTAATGCTGCGGACGGAATCCAGCTCGCCGATTTTTTTCCCGGAATCGCCGACGGAGCGGCGCGCGTTCCCGCCGCTTTCCGTCACGACGATTTCGAGCGTGTCGCCGGTCATGTAAATATCGCCGTAAGAAACCTTCACCTCGCCGGAAAACGTCAGCAGCGTCTGCTCCGCCGTTCCGCGCACGGAAAGCCGTTTGGAAACGACGGTCAGCGGCGCGTCTTTGTCCGGCAAGGAAATCGAAACGAAAACGTTGTTGTGAACGCGGATCAGATTGTCGTGCCCCCGTCCCGTCCACGACCAACCGTGACCGCGCACGGTGAAAATTTCGCCTTTCACTTCGACGCGCGCGTCGCTGTCTGCCTCGCGTTTTTCTGGATTGAAACGCCCTTCCGGGCTGGTCATTTCCGCGAAAACTTCGCCGTTCCCGCCGAATGTGGAGAGCTTGAGTTTGTTCAATGTCCACAGTGCCCGCCTGATGTCTTCGGTCTTCGTCTGCGGATCCGCCTCCGCCGTTTCCGCCTCGAGCCGCCATTGCAGGTCGCCGGCGTCGTCTTCGTTATAGCCGGAAAGATTGAGGTCGCGAATGGTTTCGATGCTCACGCGATGGGCGTTCCCGCCGTCGGATGTCTCCGAAAAAACGGGGAGCGCGGAAGCGGACGCGATCGCAAAAAGCAAAAGACTGCGTGACGACTTTTTCATCTTCCGCATAAGCATAGGCGGCGGGAACGGCGTTTTCGACATTTTTTCATTCGCAGAGCGAATTTTCGCCGCGCGGGAGCGTTCCCGCACCGCCGGAAATCCCGCCGCGGTGCTCTGGCATTCAAATGAACGGACGTTTTTTTAAACCAAAGATTCGCGCCGAAATTTTTCCGCGGGAACGCGGCGGCAAATCCGCTTGAAAATTCTCCGTCGCTCCGCTATGTTGCGGGCATCAAAACTTTGGGTCGGAAGGATTTTCCCCGTCGGGCGCAAAAACTTCCGAGCGTTTTGAAAAATGAAAGCATAAAATTGACAAGCACACCCTATGAAGCCGCTGATTCTTATAGTCGATGACGAAAAAAACACCAGAGAGGGGCTCGCCGCAACGCTTGAAGAACGCTACGAAATTTCAATGGCGAGCAACGCGGACGAAGCTTTTCGGCTGATGGACGCCGAAAATTTCGACGTTGTGATTACGGACCTGCGCATGGCAGGTCAATCCGGTCTTTCAGTCATCGACAAAGCACTGCAACTCCCGCAGAAGCCGGTCTGCATCATGATGACCGCTTACGGGAACGTCGAGACCGCCGTCGAAGCGATGCGCCGCGGAGCCTACGATTTTCTGACGAAGCCGCTGAATCTCGAAAAGCTCGAAATCGTCATCGAACGCGCGCTCAAAAGCCGCGAGACGGAAAAGGAAAACCACGCGATGAGCACCCGCCTGAACACGAAGTTCAGCTTTTCCGGGCTGATCGGGCAAAGCGCGCCGCTCGTCCAGTGCGTGGAAAACGCCAAGCGCGTTGCCGCGTCCAAAGCGACGGTGCTTCTGCTCGGCGAGACGGGAACGGGCAAGGAACTTTTCGCGCAACTCATTCACCAGAACAGCCCGCGCGCCAAAGCTCCGTTCGTTCCCGTGCATTGTGCGGCGATCGCCTCGACGTTGCTCGAAAGCGAAATTTTCGGTCATGAAAAAGGCGCGTTCACCGGCGCGAACGAACGCAGGATCGGGCGCTTTGAAGCCGCGAACGGTGGCACGCTCTTTCTCGACGAAATCGGGGAAATCGACCTCGCGACGCAGGTCAAGCTCCTGCGTTTTCTGGAAACGCATTGCATCGAGCGCCTCGGCTCCCAGAAGCAGATTCAGCTCGACGTGCGCCTCGTCTGCGCGACGAACCGCAATCTTTCCGAAATGGTCGCCGAGGGCACGTTCCGCGAAGATCTTTATTACCGGCTCTCCGTCGTCGCGCTGATTCTTCCCCCGTTGCGGGAACGCGCGGCGGACGTTCCCGTGCTCATCGAGCACTACATCCGCTACTTTTCCGCGGAAAATGCGCTCAAGCCGCCGAAAATTTCCAAAGCCGCGCTCGATATTCTGAAAAAATACACGTGGCCTGGAAACATCCGCGAGCTTCGCAATCTCTGCGAAAATCTCGTCGTCATGCACTCCGGCTCGGAAGTCGGGGAATTCGACCTCGACCCGCGTTTCGCGCTCAAGCGCATCGAGCCGGCGATGCCGACCGCCGTCCCGAACGCCGAAAGCAAAACCGGACAGCCGCTTTCGGCAAAGGAACTTCTGCGCACCATCAAAAAAGAACGCGCCAGCCAGCGGGAAAAAATCAAGCAAGTGCGCATGAAGGCGCTTTCGAAGAAAGAAAACGAAAAGCGGCTCATGCGCGAGGCGTTGATTCAGGCGAAAGGCAACCGCACCGCCGCCGCGAACTATCTCGGCATTTCCCGACGCACGCTCCATCGCAAGCTTCTCGAAAATCCGCAGATCGCCACGGGATACATCGCGAAGCGCGGCAGACGCTCCGAGGCTGACAATTGTTGAAAATTATGTTAAAAGATGCGGCATGAGTCTTTGTGCCGCATCTTTTGTTTTCAAAAAAACGCTTTTTCGCGCCGCCCTTCTGCTGATCGCGGGAACGCTCGGGCTGTCCGCGGAGCCGATTCGTTATTCGGGCTCGGACTTTCTGCGCGGCGACCCCGAGAACGCGCTGAACGCCGCCATCGAAAAGGCGTTCGGCGAAGCACCGCAGAGCAAGCTGCGCGGCAGCATTTCCGGCGAAAAGGAGCTACGCGGCGAAGAAGCCGACTTCTCGCTGCTCATTCTTCCATCCGGCGGAAAAAATCTCAAAGAAGTCAAAGAGGGCTCGTGGAAAGTGTTCCCGCTCGCCTATCAAGTCGCCTACATCGCCGTCGCCGCAGCCAATCCAGCGGAAAAAATCACGTTCGAACAGCTCGCGTCCATCTTCGGCAATTTTTCTCGCAAAGCCGCGACGTCTTGGGCGAAAGCCGGCGTTCCCGAATTTTCCGCGTCGCTTACGCCCTGCGTCGGCGACCGCACGCGCACGAGCTCCGTAATGTTTTTCCAGAGAAAAGTGCTCCCGAACTTCTCTCTGCGCCCGTCCGTCCGCACCCTCATCGCCGACGCCGACGTCTTCAAGGAAATCGTCAACAATCCGGGAACAATCGCCGTCGTCGGCTCGCCCGTTCCCTCTGGCGTTCCCGTAAAAACGCTCGCCGTTGCGGACGACACCAAGGACGCGAACGCAACGGAATACGCGCCGACGTTTTCAAACATTTACAACGAAGATTATCCGCTGACCGTTCCACTCTATCTCGTTTATCCGACGAAAAACCGCCAGATGCTCAAACCCGTTCTGTCTTATCTTTATTCCGATGAAATGGCGGAAAAGCTCACGCAGGCGGGCTTTCTCGCCATCGAACCGAAACTGCGGGAACAATTTCAGAAAGGAATTGACAAAATCCAGTAAAAAGCATTTGCTGGTTCACACTTTGAATGCCTTGAGCATCTCAAAGCGGGCGTAGCTCAATTGGTAGAGTACCACCTTGCCAAGGTGGATGTTGGCGGTTCGAACCCGCTCGCCCGCTCCACTTTTTTTTCGGAACATTTTCCGAATGCGGGCGTAGCTCAATTGGTAGAGTACCACCTTGCCAAGGTGGATGTTGGCGGTTCGAACCCGCTCGCCCGCTCCACTCCGCCGTTCCCGCGCGAGAACGCTTTCGGGCGAAATCGCGAGAGGCTCTGAGTTTCTCGGGAAAAAAATTCTTTCGCATTCATCCGCCCCGCGGCTTGAATCGCGCGGGAACGCAGCCGACGGGAGAAACGCTTGCCCGCATTCCGCCGCGTTCCCGAAATGACGTGACAAAAAAACTCAGCGACGTTCCCGCCGCTGAGTTTTTTTTGTGAAACGCCGTTCCCGCGTTATTTTTTCGCGGCTTTGGCGGCGTCGTATTTCGCCCACGCTTCGGCGGCACCGCTCTTCTGCTTCGCCGTGAATTCCTCGGCGGCTTTGAGCGCGGCGGCCTCGTCTTCCGGCGAAGCGGCGAACGCGTGTTTGTAGCCTTTCACGTCGTTCCAGTGTCCGCGCGTGAAATCCGGGAATGCGACGGCGGCACTGTTGTTGTCCATGGAAATCGCGCCGAGCTCGGCAAGGCTGCACCATTCGGCGAGGTCGTAAACGTCCATGTCGAGCGGCAGACCGTTCTGGAGGCAGTAAATCATGCGGGCGTCCATGATGTAGTCCATGCCGCCGTGTCCGCCGACCTGCTGCGCTTTTTCGCCGAACTGCTTCAGCACGGGATGGCGGAACTGCGCGCGGAGCGCTTCCATTTCCGACTCGGGCATAAAGCCGTGGGAATTGAGATCGTCCACCTTCGGCTGGTGTCCAGCGCTTTTGAGCTGTTTCGCGTCGACGGCGATTCCGGGCGTCGGGTATTTGCTGGCGAAACCGCGCGTTCCCGTGAGCTGGTAAAGGCGGTTATACGGCTGCGGCGTCATGACGTTGTGCTGAATTTCGATGACTTTTCCTTTCGCCGTGCGGATGAGCGTCGTCGTGTGATCGCCGTTGCGGTAGTTTTCGCAGGGTTTTCCCGTTTTGTTTTCGACGTATTCCTTGCCGTGGAAAGAATTCGTGTCCATCGCGACGAGCGTGGTCATGCGGTCTCCGCGGTGAATGTCGAGTGCCTGCGCGACGGGACCGAGACCGTGCGTCGCGTAAACGTCCCCGCGATTTTCCTTGTTGAACTTCATGCGCCAGCCGAGCTTTTCGGGATCGTTTTCGGGATTGCTCCAATAGTAGCCCCAAAAATCGTCGAGGTTGTGAATGTAAGCCCCCTGCGCGCGGATGATTTCGCCGAAGACGCCGTTCTGCGCCATGCTCAGCGCGTCCATTTCAAACCAGTCGTAGCAACAGTTTTCGAGAATCATGCAATGCAGGCGGTTCTTTTCGGAAAGATTGATGAGTTCCCAGCACTGTTCGAGATTCATCGCGGAAGGCACTTCGATCGCCACGTGCTTCCCGTTTTCGAGCGCGTATTTCGCCACGGGAAAATGATGTTCCCAGTCGGTCGCGACATAGACGAGATCGATGTCGTCGCGCTTGCAGAGCTCCTTGTAGCCGTCGGCACCGGAATAAATGTCCGCCGGCGGAAGCCCCGCCTCGCGCAGATATTTTTGGCAGTTCTCGGCGCGCGATTCCTCATAATCGCAAAGCGCGGCGATCTGCACGCCGGGAATGTGCGTGAAGCGCGCGACCGCGCCCGGTCCGCGCATTCCGAGACCGACGAACGCGACGCGGACGCCCGCCATTTTCGGAACGGTCAGCCCGAGAACGCTTTCCTGCCCCGCGGGGCGTTCGGGCGTGTTCACCACGATCGTTCCCTTGTCCCAGACCCAAGTCGTGGACGGAGAGAGCGAGCCGTTCCCGTTCTGCCCGACGAGCGCGGGATCGGGACGGAAGACTTCCTGGGCGCATCCGGTAAAAACGCCCAGAGAAACGGCGACCAACGCGCCGAGCGATAGCATTTTGTTTAGTGAGTATTTTTTTGTCATGATTTTTAGAAAATTTACGATGGGAAAAAAAGCGTTCCCGCGATCACGCGCCAAACGCGAGAATTTCTTCCGGCGAAACGGTCGCCGTGCCGAATTTTCCGACGACGATTCCCGCCGCCGTGTTCGCGAAATGCGCGGCGGCTTCGAGATCCGTTCCCGCGGCGAGCGCGAGCGTGAGCGAGGCGATCACGGTGTCGCCCGCGCCGGAAACGTCAAAAACCTCGCGCGCGTAAGTCGGAATGATTTTTTCGACTTTGCCCCCGCGGGAAAGCAACATTCCGTCCGCGCCGAGCGTGATGACGAGCAGTTTCGGATGATGTTTTTCCCAGATGCGGCGGCAAATTTCCCCGGCGGGAAATTCCGCGCCGGAAATTTCGTTCCCGATTTCGGCGAGCTCGATCGCCTCGTTCCGGTTCGGCGTGATGAGACCGATGTTTTCAAATGGAAGGCGGCGACGCGGCTTCGGATCGAGCGCGACGAGCGTGTTCCGCGTTCTCGCGGCGGCGAGCACGTCGTTCAACAACGGCATATCGACCGCGCCTTTCGCGTAATCGGAAACGATGACGGCGTCTGCGCGCGAAACTTCGTCGAGCAGCGCGGCGCGGACGTCCGGCGCGGTCAGCGCGTAAGCGGCGGGCGGCTGCTCGCGGTCGATGCGGCAAAGCTGCTGATTGCGCACGACGACGCGCGATTTGATGATTGTCTGCACGCCTTCGCGGCGAAACGCCTGCGGGAACGCGATTCCGTTTTCCGAAAGAATTTTTTCCAGATCCGCGCCCGCGGAATCGTTCCCGAAAAGCCCGCAAAGCGCGACAGAAGCGCCGAGCGAACGAATGTTCAGCGCGACGTTCGCCGCCCCGCCCGCCACGCAACGATCCCGCATCACGTTGACCACGGGAACGGGCGCTTCAGGAGAAATGCGCGTCGCGTCGCCGTGGACGTAGTGATCGAGCATGACGTCGCCAACGACAAGCACGCGCTTTTCGCGAATCTTCTGAAGCAGGGCTTTCATTTCGGGATAAAAATATCTTGAGCGAAAATATACCGATCCCGCGTTCCCGCGGAAAGCGTATTTTTTCACCGGCGGGAACATTCGTTTCACAAAAATTTCCTTGTCGCGAGAACGCAGAAGTTTAGACTTTGCGGCTTTCACGCTTTTAAAACCATGTTGCGCACACATAACTGCAATTGTCTGACGCCCGCCGACGCGGGGAAAAAAGTCACGCTGATCGGCTGGGTCGACACCGTCCGCGACCTCGGAGGCGTCCGCTTCGTCGATCTTCGCGACCGTGAAGGCATTACGCAAATCGTTTTCAATCCGTCCAATCCCGAGGTTCACGAAGTCGCGAAAAATCTCAAATCGGAAAGCGTCATTCAGGTTACGGGAACGGTGACGCCGCGCGACGCGGACACGATCAACGAAAAGTTGCCCACGGGAACGGTCGAGGTCGTCGCCGAGGAAATCGTCGTGCACAACGTCTGCGCGCCGCTCCCGTTCCCGATGGAAGACGACAAAGCGGACAAAGTGAACGAGGATCTGCGCCTGTCCTACCGCTATCTCGACCTGCGCCGTCCGCGCAATTTGAATCTGCTCCGAATGCGCGCGAAAGCGGGACACGCGATCCGCAACTATCTCGACGAGCAGGCGTTCGTCGAAGTCGAAACGCCGATTCTCTTCAAAAGCACGCCCGAAGGCGCGCGCGAATTTCTCGTGCCGTCCCGCCTGAACCCGGGACAGTTCTACGCGCTCACGCAGTCGCCGCAGCAATACAAGCAGATGCTGATGGTTTCCGGCATCGAACGCTATTATCAAATGGCAAAATGCTTCCGCGACGAAGATCTGCGCGCCGACCGCCAGCCGGAATTCACACAGGTCGATATCGAAATGTCGTTCATCGAACGCGAAGACATTTACGCGCTCATCGAAGGAATGCTGAAACGCGTCTGGAAAGAAGTGCTCGACGTCGACATCCCGACGCCGTTCCCGCGGATGCCCTACCGCGAAGCGATGGATCGCTACGGCGTGGACAAGCCCGACACGCGCTTCGGAATCGAAATCAACGATTTCACAGAACTTTTCAAAAACTCCGCGTTCAAGGTCTTCAACTCCGTCGCGAACACGCCGGGAAGCGTCGTCCGCGCAATCAACGCGAAAGGACTTGAAGACATCACGCAGGGCGAGCTAACGAACCTCGAAAACATCGCGAAAACGCTCGGCGCGAAAGGTCTCGCCTTCATCAAGGCGGCGAACGGAGAATGGAAATCCCCAATTCTCAAATTCTTTTCCGAAAAAGAAAAAGCCGCCCTGCGGGAACGCCTCGCGATCGAAGACGGCGACATCGTCTTCTTCGCGGCGGCGCCGTGGGAACAAGCGTCGGCGATTCTCGGACGCATTCGCCTCGAATGCGCGAAACTCCTGCAGGCGCGCGGAAAACTCAGCATTCCCGCGGACAAATTCAATTTCCTTTGGGTCATCGAGTTCCCGCTGATGCTTTGGGACGAAGAACAGAACCGCTTCGTTTCCGCGCACCACCCGTTCACCGCTCCCGTGAAAGAAGACGTGCCGTTGCTCGATTCGAACCCGCACGCCGTGCGCGGACAGCACTACGACATCGTTCTGAACGGCGTCGAGCTCGGCGGCGGCTCCATCCGTATCCACAATCCGGATATGCAGAAAAAAGTTTTCGAAGACGTGCTCAAAATTCCGGAGGACATCGTCGAAACGCGTTTCGGCTACATGCTCAAAGCGTTCAGCTACGGCGCGCCGCCGCACGGCGGAATCGCGCTCGGCTTCGACCGTCTGGTGACGATGCTCGCGGGACGCTCTTCGATTCGCGATCTGCTCGCGTTCCCGAAAACGCAACGCGGGCAGGATCTCATGGCGCAGTGCCCGTCCGTCGTCACGCCGCGCCAGCTCAAGGACGTTCACATCGAACTCCGCGACGCGGAACGATAATCCGTTCCCGAAAAAAAAACGCGTTCCCGCGCGGCGGAAGCCGATTTTGCGGAAACGCGTTTTTTTTAGCCTTTAAATGAAGCCCGCCAAGAATTAAATTGTGTCGCAATGAAAGACATCGCCATATACGGCGCGGGCGGGTTCGGACGCGAGACGGCTTGCCTGCTCCGGGAAATCAATGAGGTTTCGCCGACGTGGAACTTCATTGGTTTTTTTGACGACGGTGTTCCCGCGGGAACGCGCAATCATCAGGGACGGACGCTCGGCGGCATCGACGCGCTGAACGCATGGGAAAGCGAACTCGCCGTCGCGTTCTCAATCGCGACCCCCCGCGTCGTGGAAAAACTTTTCAAAAAAATCGTCAATCCGCGCATTTCGTTCCCGAACATCATCTCGCCGACGGCGCGTTTTCTGGACGCGGGAACGCTCAGGCTCGGGCGCGGGAACGTGATCTCGCACCACTCGTCGATTTCCTGCGACGTCGAATTGGGCGATTTTAACCTCCTCAACACGCAGATTTACATCGGACACGACGCGCGCATCGGCAGTTTCAACATGTTTAATCCGCGCGTTCAAATTTCCGGAAACGTGCGCGTCGGCGACCGCAACTTTTTCGGCGTTTCGTCCGTCGTGCTGCAAGGAATTTCCGTCGGCGACGGCGTCACGCTCGGCGCGAACTCCGTTCTTTTCCATCCCGCCGAAAGCGGGGAAACCTACTTCGGCAATCCCGCCGTAAAATTCAGATTCTGAAAATGGACATCCCTGTTTTTTTGAATAAATTCGCGGAACTTCTTCCGCAGACCTCCGCCGACGCAATCTCGCCCGATACGGAATTTAAAAAACTGCCCGATTGGAGTTCTCTCGTCGCGCTCTCCGTCATTGCCATGGTCGAAGACGAATACGACGTTTTGCTGAAAAGCACGGACATTCGCAACGCGTCCACGCTCGGCGATCTCGCATCGGCGATCGAAGCCGCGCAATAACTTCTCTCAAAACTCAAAAAAAA
>CAZWIK010000013.1:0-31338 GCA_964633895.1 uncultured Enterobacteriaceae bacterium
AACTCAAAATCCCCTCTATATCCTCTTATGTATCAAAAAATTTATTACAAAAATTTAACGACGATCGGCATAACGCGAAGGACGCCGATACGGCGCCGGCGTGTCGATGCGATATCCGAAAACTGCGGGATCGTTGATGAGGGCCGCGAATTTTTCTACGGGGAAAAACGCTTTCACGTGCTCGGGCAAATCGCTCTCGACAAGAGAGCCGTCCGACGCCCGAACAGCAAGCGATATTCTTGTTCCGCCGGGGTTTTCGCTAATGTGCTTCTGCAGTTTGTCTCCAAGGAACGCGGGAACGTCCTCATCCGGATTCAGAACGAAGGTAATTTTTTTCAGCAACCGCGGCACCTGTTCTTTCATCTGCGTGATGCGGGAAACCTGAAGGCACCATTCCTCCTGGCGTTCCCGGTAACGCAGTTCGCAGTCAAGGATTACCTGTGCCCCGTCCTTGATCAGACTTCCGTATTCCTCATAATCCGACGCGAAGCAGACGAGTCCGTATTTATCTTTTCGAGTTTCAAGCGAGAACGTCGCGAATTTTCTGTTGTCCGCGGTAAACTTGACGTAAATGTCTTCAATGATTCCGCAGATGCGCACCTGATAACTCTTCGCGGTTTTGTCCAACGGACAATCGTCGAGCGAACCGGAAAACGTCGAGAGTGCCCTGTCCAAACCGACGTAAACGCCGAACGGATGTCCGGAAAGATACAGCCCGAGTAGCTCTTTTTCTTTCCGCAGCTTTTCCATGTGAGACATCGGCACGCCGCTACGGTCGATAAAATCCGCGGCGGATCTGCGCTCATCCATAATGCCAAGTTCGAGCGTTCCCGTGTCTTCATGACCGCTCTTTTGAAGAAAATCGCGCACGGCGAGAAACGACGCCTGAATGTGATTGCGGTCCTCGTATTGTTCGCAATTGTCGAACCCGCCGGTTTCGATAAGCACGGTCAAGCCGCGTCCGAGATTCAACGGCGCGTCCCGCGTCTCCCCAGTCGATTCGTTTTTGACGATCACCCGCTTGGGCGTGAGCCGTTCCATAAAATCGACGAAACCTTTGTATTTCCCGCGGCGGGAACGCTCTTCGATAATCGTCTGCGCGACTTTTTCGCCCAGACCTTTGAGTGCCATGAACCCGAAGTGAATCGCATTGTTCGCGGGATCGGGAGTGAAAAGTTCGTTGGACGTGTTCACGTCGGGACCGAGCACGCGAATGCCCATGCTCTCGCATTCCGCGATCACGCCGAGCATCTTTTCCGGATTGCTCATTTCGGAATCGAGAACCGCAGCCATGTATTCCACGGGATAGTGCGCTTTGAGATAGCCCGTCTGATACGCGATGTAGGCATAGCAGACGGAATGAGATTTGTTGAACGCGTATTCGGCGAACGCCGTCCAGTCTTTCCAAATTTTTTCGATGAGTTGCTCCGCCTTGGCTTTGTTGCCCTTGATCGGCTCCATGAAACGCGGATTTTCAAGACAACCGCGATGAAATTTCTCCTGGAGCTTCGCCATTGTATCCAGTTGCTTCTTTCCCATCGCTTTGCGGAGCACGTCAGACTCGCCGCGCGTGAACAGCCCCAGCTCGCGGGAAAGCAACATCACCTGTTCCTGATAAACCGTCACGCCGTAAGTATCTTTTAGATACCGCTCCATCAGCGGATGATCGTAAACGATGCGGTCTTCGCCGTGTTTTCGGCGGATGAACTGCGGAATGTATTCCATCGGTCCCGGACGATACAGCGCGTTCATGGCGACGAGATCCTCAAAACGATTCGGTTTGAGCAGACGCAGGTATTTTTTCATTCCTGGAGATTCGAACTGGAACAATCCCGTCGTTTCACCGCGGGAAAACACGCCGAACGTCTCGTCGTCGTCGAGTGGAATTTTGTTGAGGTCGAAATCGATGCCTTTCGATTGCTTAACGTTCTCGAGGCAGTTTTTCAGAATCGTGAGCGTTTTCAGCCCGAGAAAATCCATCTTCAGCAGCCCGATCGGCTCGACGAAATGTCCGTCGTATTGCGTCGTCAGCAGATTGTCGTCGGGCGTCGGCATCACGGGAATGGTCTCGATCAGCGGATCGCGGGAAATGAGCGTCCCGCACGCGTGAACGCCCGTCTGCCGAATCGAGCCGTCGAGCTCCTCCGCATAACGCAATGTATCGACGACGAGGGGATCCGAGGAATTTTTCTCTTCGCGGAGCTGCGGGCTTTCCGCAAGCGCTTTCTCCATCGTGATTTTCGGTCTCGCGGGAACGAGCTTCGCGAGACGGTTCGCCTCCTGAAGCGGCAAATCCAAAACGCGGGCGACGTCCTTGATCGCCATGCGCGGCGCCATGCTCCCGAACGTGACGATGTGCGCGACATGATCCTGCCCGTATTTCCGCGAAACCCATTCGAGAACCTTCCCGCGCCCCGCATCGTCGAAGTCGATGTCGATATCGGGCATCGAAATGCGGTCGGGATTCAGAAATCGTTCGAACAGCAGATCGTATTTCATCGGGTTAATTCCCGTGATGCCGAGGCAATAGGCGACGACGCTACCCGCCGCGCTCCCGCGCCCGGGACCGACGAGAACGCCCATTTCCCGCGCCGCGGCGATGAAGTCCTGAACGATGAGAAAATATCCCGGAAAGCCCATGAGCTTAATCGTGTTCAGCTCGAAATCGATGCGCTCCTGCACGTCTTCGGGAACGCCATTCGCCCAACGCCGCCGCGCTCCCGCCATCGTCAAATGTCGCAAATAATCATACTCAAAGCGGATGCGGTAAACTTTTTCCGCGCCTCCGAGCTTGTCGTAGCGCTCGCCGAATTCCGCTTTTAGATCTTCTTCGTCGACGCGTTCCCGCAGCGCGTTCTCCGTGCCGAAATCCTCGGGAATCGGGAACACCGGCATGATCGGCGACGAATCCAGCTCGTATTCTTCAACCTTGTTCGCGACTTCCAGCGTATTGAGCAGAACTTCCGGATAATCGTGAAACAGCGCCTTCATTTCCGCCGTCGTCTTGAACCATTCCTGCCGCGTGTAGCGCAAGCGAATCTCGTCCGTCACTTTTTTCCCGGAATTGAGGCAAAGCAAAATGTCGTGCGCCGTCGCGTCCTGCTCGTTGAGAAAATGCACGTCGTTCGTCGCGACCACTTTGATGCCGAGCTTTTTCGCAATTCTGAAAATGCTCTTTTCGCAGATGAGCTGTTTTTCGTAAACGGAGCGCGTGTCGTCCGTCACGTTGTTCGGGTGGCGCATCACTTCGAGATAAAAATCCTCGCCGAAAACGCGCTGAAACCACCGCGCCGCCTCTTCCGCTCCCGCCTCGTTTCCGGCGAGAATTTTCGACGGAATTTCTCCGGCGATGCAGGCGGAGCAGACGATCAGCCCCTCGTGGTATTTTTCCAGAATCTCCTTGTCGATGCGCGGGCGATAATAATTGCCTTCCGTCCAACCCAGCGAAACGAGGCGGACGAGATTGCGGTAGCCCGTGAGATTCTTCGCGAGCAGAATCAAGTGATTTCCGGAGCGGTCGATTTTCTCGTCCGTCCCCACGGGAATGTTTTTGCCCTTGTCGAAGCGCGTGCGGCGCGCGACGTAAGCCTCGCAGCCGAGAATCGGTTTGATCTTGTTTTTCCGGCAGGTGTCGTAAAAAAGTTTGATGCCGAACATGTTCCCGTGGTCGGTCAGCGCAACCGCCGCCATGCCGTCCGCTTTGGCTTTCTCCGCCATTTTTTTTATGCTCGTCGCGCCGTCCAGAAGCGAATACTGCGAGTGGACGTGCAGGTGAACGAAATCGCTGAACGGCGCGGCGGGAACGGGATTTTCGGCATCGGAAGACATTTTTCAAAAAAAAACCAAGGGTGAAAAAATAACGGACGGGAACGCCGCGTCTCGGCGGACGGCGTTCCCGCGCGTCGAATCAATGATGATCGCAGTTGCAGCCGCGCGCCCACGTGCCGTTCCCGTCGAGCTCGTGCGCGTGTTCTTTCGCGAATTCGGGAACGCCCTCTTCTTCTTCCGCTGCGGCGGGAACGCCCGCGTTTTCGGCGTCGTGCGCGTGATCGTGCCCGCAGGAACCGTCGCATTTCCCGCAGGAGCCGTCGCCCTTGCAGCCGAGCATTTTCTTGCGGAATTCTTCGGGATCCAGCGGACGCAATCCGAGGCGCGCTAGCAGCTCGAAATCTTTCGACGCGGGACCGTTCGGCGTCGTCAATAGTTTGTCGCCGAGGAAAATCGAATTCGCTCCCGCGGCAAAGCAGAGCGCCTGCGCCTCGTCGCTCATCTGCGCGCGTCCGGCGGAAATGCGCACGATCGCCTTCGGCATGAGAATGCGCGCGACCGCAATGATGCGCACGAATTCAAAAATATCGACGCGCGGACGACCTTCGAGCGGCGTTCCCGGGCACGGAATCAGCGCGTTAATCGGCACGGATTCCGGCTGCTTTTCCATGTTCGCCAGCTCGATGAGCATTTTCAGCCGGTCGTCTACCGATTCGCCCATGCCGAGAATCCCGCCGCAGCAGACGCCCATTCCCGCGTCCTGCACGTTTTTGATCGTCGTCAGCCGATCGTCATAAGTGCGCGTCGTGATGATTTCCGGATAGTATTCCCGCGACGTGTCGAGATTGTGATTGTAAATGTCGCAGCCGGCTTCCTTGAGCCGCTCCGCCTGCGCTTTCGTGATCAAACCGAGCGTGCAGCAAACCTGAAGACCGAGAGCCTTGACGCCGCGCACTGACGCGAGAACGCTCTCGAACTGCGGTCCGTCGTTCACTTTGCGCCACGCCGCGCCCATGCAGAAACGCGACGCGCCCGCCGCTTTCGCCTTTTTCGCGGCGGCGATCACCGTTTCGGAATCCATCAGCGGCTCCGGCTTCAGCCCCGTGTTGTTCCGCGCCGACTGCGGACAATACGCGCAGTCTTCCGTGCACGCACCCGTCTTGATCGACTGTAGCATGTTGATCTGCACGGCGTCCGGGACCTGCGTCTGCTGGTGAATTTCCTGCGCGTAGTAAATCAGCGTCGGGAGCGGCAGATTGTAGACTTTGCGTACGTCTTCAAGATAATAAATCATAATGTTCAACAATAATACCAAACCGGAAAAGCATGAATAAAAAAAATCCAATGCCGCCTCGCGGCGCGTTCCCGCGGGAACGCCGATTTTTTCGCTTTAAGCTTTCCGCGCCAGACTTTTTAATTGCGTTCTTTTTCCATGTCCGATTACGCACTTGTCATAAAACAACGTGAAGAACGCATCGGGGAATTGCGCTCCCGCCTAACGCGGACACTTCCCGAAGACGTCGCGGCGGGAACGCGCGGGCTGACGCTCGAAATCGGCTGCGGGCACGGACATTTCCTCGCCGCCTACGCGCAGGCGTTCCCGAGGGAATTTTGTCTCGGTCTGGATCTGATTTCCAAAAGAATCGAGCGCGCGAACCGCAAGCGGGAACTCGCTGCACTGAACAATCTCGCGTTTTTCAAAGCGGAAGCGACGGAACTCCTGCTCGCGCTGCCGGAAAGCTGCCGCCTCGAAAAAATCTTCTTTCTCTTCCCCGACCCATGGCCGAAAACGCGCCATCACAAAAACCGGCTCATTCAAAACGAAATGCTCGACCGCCTCGCCGAGCGTTCCCGCGCGGGAACGCGGCTGCATTTCCGCACCGACCACGCGGAATATTTCGAATGGACGCGGGAACGCGTCGACGCGCATCCGCTTTGGACGCGCCTGCCCGACGCGCTGTGGCCGTTCGAGCACGAAACTTATTTCCAGCGCATTCTGCCCGATTCGCATCAATCGCTGATCGCCTGCCGCAATTAAATTTTCGATACAAAAAAAACGCATGGCACTGCTCTCGGTCAGAAATCTTTCCCTGAAATTCGGCGGACCGTCACTCTTCGACGACGTTTCGTTTCAAGTCGAAGCGGGCGAGCGCGTCTGTCTGATCGGACGCAACGGCACTGGGAAAAGCTCGTTGCTCAAAATCGTCGCGGGAACGCTCGTCGCCGATTCCGGCGAAGCCGCGATCGCGCGCGGTTCGCACGCCGCGTTTCTCGCACAGGAGATTCCGGAAGAAATCGCGGGAACGGTGCGCGACGTCGTACTGCGCGGACTCGGCGACGCCGGCGAAAAAATCCGCGCCTGCGAAACGCACGACACGGAAAAATATTCCGAAGCGCAACTCGACGAAATTTTTCGCTGGCTCGAAGAAAATTCCGCATGGCATCTCGCCAGCGACGCCAACGCGATGATTTCCAAAGTCGGAGCCGTTCCCGACGCGGCGTTCTCGTCGCTTTCCGCGGGAATGAAGCGCCGCGTGCTGCTCGCGCGGGAGCTCGTTTCCAAGCCGGACATTCTCGTGCTCGACGAACCGACGAATCATCTCGACATCGACGCGGTCGAACAGCTCGAAGAACTTCTTCTCGCATGGCGCGGCGCGATTTTATTCGTCACGCACGACAGGCGGTTTCTGAAAAAAATCGCGACGCGCATTCTCGATCTCGAAAACGGCGTCGTCACGTCCTGGGACTGCGATTACGAGACGTATCTCGCGCGGCGCGAAGAGCTGAACGCGAGCATCGCCGCGAACAACGCGGAGTTCGACAAACGGCTCGCCCGCGAGGAAGCGTGGCTGAGGCAAGGCGTGAAAGCGCGCCGTTGCCGCAACGAAGGGCGCGTCCGCGAACTGAAAAAGCTCCGCGAAATTCGCGCGCAGCGTCGCGCGTCCGTCGGGAACGTGCGGGCGGCAATCGCCGAGAGCGAAAAATCCGGCGCGAAAGTCATCGACGCCGAACACGTCTCCTACGCATGGAACGGCGTTCCCGTCGTGCGCGACTTCACGGGAACGATCATGCGCGGAGACCGCGTCGGAATCATCGGCGCGAACGGAATCGGGAAAACGACTTTTCTGAAGATTCTTCTCGGACGGCTCTCGCCGGATTCGGGAACGGTCGAACTCGGGACGAATCTGCAGATCGCGTATTTCGATCAACTGCGCGCGCAGCTGCGCGAAGATAAAACGCTCGCAGAAAATCTCGCCGGAGAAGGCGCGGACACGGTCGTCGTCGGCGGGAAGCCGCGCCACGTCATCAGCTATCTCGGCGATTTTCTTTTTTCGCCCGACCGCGCGCGCTCTCTGGTCTCGATGCTTTCCGGCGGCGAACGCAATCGCCTGCTACTCGCGAAAATTTTTCTGAAGCCCGCAAATTTGCTCGTGCTCGACGAACCGACGAACGATCTCGATCTGGAAACGCTCGAACTGCTCGAAGAGCTCATCGGAAATTTCGACGGCACGGTCATTCTCGTCACGCACGACAGGCAGTTTCTCGACAACGTAACGACGAGCTGCATCGTCTTCGAAGGCGACGGAAAGCTGCGCGAATTCATCGGAGACTACGACGCTTGGCGCAAGGAAAATCCGCTCCCGCAGCTCGCCGCGAAGAGCGTTCCCGCGAAAGCGGAAAAAACGCCCGTTCCCGCGCGGGACGTTTCCGTCCAAAAAAATCCGCCGACGCGGAAAAAACTTTCCTACAAGGAAACGCGGGAACTCGAATCGCTCCCGCAGGAAATCGACGCGCTCGAACGCGAACAAAAAACGTTGGCGGAGCAGCTCAATGATCCAGATTTTTACCGCGATCCGAACGCCGTCAAATCGACGAACGCGCGGCTCGCCGAAATCGAAAACGCGCTCACGCGCGCCCTCGAACGCTGGGAAGAACTCGAATTGAGAAAATAACGCGCGTCGCGGGAACGCGAAAAAAACTTTGCGTTCCCGCAGAAGGAACGCAAAGTTTTCAAAAAAAACGGGAACACGGATTTTTATTCGTGCGTCGGCTCGTAGATGCGCACGAGAAGCGGTGCGGTCAAAATCTGCGGGAGCGCTTTCAGCTCGGCGACCGCGCGTTCCATGATGGCTTCCGACGTCGGATACGTCGCCAGAGTGATCGTACCCCGGCTTTCGTTCGGGTGTTCGTAGGTGATGACGCGCGCGATCGAAATTTTGTATTTCGCGAAAACTTCGTAAACGCCGACCAGCGTTCCCGGCTCGTCCAGAATCGAAAGCCGCAGATAAAACTTCGAGCAAATTTCGTCCATCGTCGCGGGACGCACGGATTCGCCGAGCCGATAACACGCGTCGATGTCGCTCGCGGTGAGGAATTTGTGCGCGTTGTCTCGGATGCCGATCATCGCGTCCACGATGTCGCTGATGACGGCACTCGACGTCGCGTCCTGTCCCGCGCCGCGACCGATGAGAATCGTCGTTCCCGCGACGTCGCCGTAAAGCTTGATGGCGTTGTTCACGCCGTCCACGCGCGCGAGCGTTTTGTCGAGCGGAATCAGCGCCGGATAAACGCCGAGGGACAGTGCTCCCGTCTTGAAATTGCGGCGGATCATTCCGATCAGCTTGATGCGGTAGCCGAAATCGCGCGCGCGGTGCATGTCTTCGAGTGTGACGTTGCGTATGCCTTCGACGAGTGCGTCGCTTTCCGAAACCCATTTTCCGTGCGCGAGAAACGCGAGAATCACCGCCTTGTGAAACGCGTCCCAGCCGTCGAGGTCAAGCCGGTCGTCCGCTTCGACGTAGCCGAGGTTCTTCGCGTCCTTCAAAATCTCCTCGTAGGATTTTTCTTCGGCTTCCATGCGGGAAAGAATGTAGTTGCACGTGCCGTTGATGATTCCCGCGATGGATTCGAAGCGGTTCGCGACGAGACCTTCGCGCAACGTCTTGATGATCGGAATGGCGCCCGCGACGGACGCCTCGAAATAGTAATGCCCACCGAAATTTTTCACCGCGTCGAAAATTTCCCGCCCGAATTCGTAGATGAGTGCCTTGTTCGCGGAAACGACGACTTTCCCCAGCTTCAACGCGGCGAGCGTGTAATCTTTCGCCTTCGTCGCGCCGCCCATAAGCTCGCAGACGATGTTTACCGCGGGATCGTTCACGACCTCATAGGGATTCGTCGTCAGAATTTTCGCGGAAACGGAAACGCTGCGTTCCCGCTTGATGTCGCGGACGGCGATGCGCGGGAACGCGATTTCCACGCCGAGCCGTTTTTCCAGCTCTTCACGCTGCGCCTGTAAATGCTTCCAGACGCCCTGTCCCACCGTGCCGAAGCCGATGAATCCGATTCCGATTTTTGTTTTTCCCATGATGAAAACTTTCGTGTAATTGTTTTTTTCTATACGCGTCTTTAAACGGAAAGCCACGTTCCCGTCATTTTTTCCTGAATGAATTTTCCTCGCCGCGCATCAGTCGCGCGATGTTGGAGCGGTGCATGATGATGATGAAAATCGCGACGACGAGGCAGAATCCCACGTGAATCGTCGTATAACCGAGTTGCGGGAACGCTTTCGCAAGAATCATCGACGTCAGCGGCAACGAAAGCCCGAAAACCATCGACGCGATCGCCACGACCCGCGTCGGAAAATAAACGACCAGCCAGACGACGAGTCCGATCAGCACGGCAATCGGCATCGCGCCGAGCAGTCCGCCGATTGTCGCGGAAACGCCCTTCCCGCCCTTGAATTTCAGGAAAACGGAAAAGCAATGCCCCAGCACCGCTCCCGCAAATCCGCACAGTTGCGCGAGCGCGATGGCGTGGTTCCAGTTCTGCGCGGAGACCGCGTCTTCGGGACGCAGCGCGCTCATCACCGCCCACGGCCAAAACGCCGCGACGAAGCCTTTCAGCAGATCCGCCGCGAAAACGATGTTCCCGGCAGCCTTCCCGCAAGTGCGTTTCACGTTCGTCGCGCCGGGATTTCCGCTTCCCGCGTGAAGAATATCGACGCCGCAACGTTTGGCGACGATTACCGCAAAAGGAATCGCACCTAAAATATAGCCGACGACGAGCGCCGTCGTGAAAAAGAAGATCTCTGCCATTTTCGGGGAATTTTAGTGGATTGCCATCCATTCCCGCAAGCGCGGATGCGCGCGCGGCGGCGTTCCCGTGAAAAGCGACGTTCCCGCGGATTTTTTTTCCCGCGGGAACGGTTCTGAAAGAAATGCGCGCGTCTTTTTTTCCCGGACGCGGATTTTTTATTCGCCTTCCGTCGTGCTGAACGTCACGTTCGAGATTTTCGCTTTGGCGAGAACGTCGAGCACATTCATGATTCGGTCGTATTTCACGGTTTCTTCCGCCGCCACGGTAACGATGATTTTCGTCTTCGATTGATTCGCGGCGTCGGCGAGATTCCGCATTTCCACGTAAAGATCGTTCATCTTGACGTCGCTCGGCTGCCCGATCGGGTCGTCGTTCAGCGAAACTTCGCCCTCGCTGGAAATGCCGATGATCACTTCGTCCGGCGGCAGTTCGTCGGACGCTTCCGTCGAGACTTCCGCGGAACCCGGGAGCGTCGTCTTGATTTCATACTCCACCTTGATCGTTCCCGCCAGAACCATAAAGTAAAGGAGAATGACGAAGACGACGTCAAGCATCGGCGCGATCTGGAAGCCGAGATTCGGGGTTTCTTCTGCTTGAACTCTTTTCATAGCTGATTACTCGTCCTTGTTCATTCCGGTGAAAGCGATGTTGTCCATTCCCGCGTCGGCGGCGAGCATCAGAATTTGGCTGATGTATTTCGCCGGAATCTCGCGGTCGGCGCGGATCAGGAACCGGATTTCCGGATCGATTTCCTTGGTGTAGGGATTCGTCGCGCGGCTGACGATATTCTGCACCGCAGCCTCGCGTCCCTGATCCGTGATGTCGATCGGCGTATCGTCGAGCTTGACGATCGGAGCGCCCAGCGTTTTGTCCCACCCGACGTTGATCAGAACCGCTTTCGCTTTCGTTTTCTGATCGGGCGCCGCGCCGTTCGCCGCGACCGGTAGCGTGATGCTACTGTCAATTTTCAGCATCTGCGAAGTCGAGATGCTCATGAAGAAAATAAGCAGAACGAAGAGCACGTCGAGCATCGGCGCAATCTGAAATTCGGGCTCTCCGTTCCCGCCACCGCTACTTGCCATAGTCCGTCAGTCCTTTCAGATTTAAAATCGAGACGAAGCAACAATAAAACAGGGCGAATCAAGCCTGAGGCTCTTCCGCGGGAGCGGGAGTGGGAGCGGCTTCGCTTTCTTCCTCGGCGGCAACCCAATTCGGCATCGCCGCGTAAATTTCTTCATCGCCGATCTGATAGCCTTCGAACTTTTCGTAAGGCATCTTACGGAAAAGCCCGGTAACGACTTCCTGCAAATCGTGAATGACCGACGTAATGCGGTTGCGGAGCAAGTAGAAGAAGAAGAACGCGGGAATGGAAACGCCGATACCGGACGCGGTGGCGACGAGAACTTCACCGATGTGCGCCGCGAGTTCGCCCGCGCCGCCGCCGCCGACGCCTTCCTTGCCGAGAGCACCGAACGCGCCTTTCATACCGGTAACGGTTCCGAGAAGCCCGATCATCGGTCCGCAGACACCGATAACGGAAAGGTAGGAAATGCGGGCGTCAAAGCTGGATTTGATGCGGGAGATTTCAGAGAAAATCGCTTCTTCCGTCATGTTCTTGCCGTCAGGCAGGAAGACCACGCCCATGCGGACGACGTCCGAAAGCGAAGACGGATTCGCTTTGCAGAATTCGTAAACGCCGCGGTAATCGCCGCTCTGGAACAGCGCGCGAATCTGCTCGACATGCGCCGGCGGGAACATGCGCTTGATCATCGAACGCATGAAACCGTCAACCGTCAGCCAGACGAGCGCGATGGACGCGGCGAGCAGGAACCACATAACCCAACCGCCCTGCTTGAGCGTATCGAGAAAGCTGTCCGAAGAAACTTCTTCCGCCGCCGTTTCCGCCGCAGATTCGACGGCTTCCTGGGCGAACAGGCATGTCGGGACGAGAACCGCACCGATGACGAGCATCGGGAGGAGCGAATGAACGAGTTTACGCAATTTCATATTCATAACGTTTTTTCAAATATGTGGGGTTTGAGGAGTTGTGATTGTTCTGATTTAAAAGATTTTTTTTCGGGAACGCGAATATTTATTCAGCGTCCGAATCGTCGATTTCAAGTTCGGCGTCGTCTTCGTCGATATCGATTTCGTTCCCGTCTCCGTCCGAAGAAGAAGCGATCCCGTCGTCCGAAGAATCTGAAGACGTGATCGACGCGGAAACGGCGGCGCGCTTCTGCGCCTCTTCGAGAGAATCCCGCGCCGCGAGCGCGTCCTGCTTGTCTTTCGGCAACAGCGCGAGCGCGTCTTTCGCCTCCGGCGTCATCGGATACTCGTTGACGACTTCCATGATGTAAGATTCCGCGAGTTCCGGCAGCTTCTGTGCCTTTCTGTCGGGCGTGTCCAATTTCAGCAGACACCGCGCGACTTCGAGCTTCGATGCGGGAACGTATTCCGTCAGATTTCCATAAAACACGGGAATGCGCAGAAACGTGTAAAGCGCCTCTTCGTATTTTCCCAGATTGAATTCGGCGCGCCCTTTGAGCATCGTGAGCTGCGCGAGCGTCGGCGGGGCGTCTTCTTTTTTGATCATGTCCTCGGAATCCCGAAGCACACGCTGATATTCGCCCTTGCGGAGCATCTGGCGCAAACGCACGAGCTTGATGCGTTGCGGCAACCCTTCCACCTCGGAAGTGCCCGGCGCGGATTCGATTTCGCGGATGAACGTGTCGAGAATCGCATCGTTTTCCTCTCGGTCAAGCGCGTCCAGTTTGATTATCGCCGCTTCGAGCCAGAGCGAGCCGGGAACGGCTTTCATGTCTTTGAAAAAAAGCAGGAAACGTTCGGCTGTCGCCAACGCCGCCGCGGCATTGCCCTGCATCAGATCGTTGCGCGCCTGACGGAGCTGCGGCTCGTTTTTCCATTCGATTTTGGAAACGTAGCTAAGAGGACGCTCTTCGACAAGCTCCACGCCCGTCCGCTGATCGAAACTTTTTTTCGACACGACGATGCCCCGAGTCGAATCCTTCATCTCCGCCCAGATCAGAATTTTCGTCGGTTTGTCCTTGGCGTCCGCCGGAACCAGCTTGTCCGGATAGTTGACATGCCATTCGTCCCGAACCGGTTTTTCAAAAGAAAACGAAATCACCGGCCAGCGGCTCTTTTTGGATTTTTTGGATTTCGTCGCCTTTTCTGCGGCGGGATCGGACGGCGCGGACTGCGCATAAAGCGCCGACGCGGGAACGGAGACAAGAGCGGCAAGCGCGAGAATCTGCAAAAATTTCTTTTTCATGATTTCTGAAAACTTGAAGGTTATCACATTTTCTGAAGAAGCTTCGCCGCTTCTTTCGCTTCCGGCGTATTTTTGTATCGGCTCGAATCGTCGGTCATCTGCAAGAAGAGCGTTTTCGCTTCTTCCGGCTGTCCGAGACGGTCTTTAAGAATCAGCCCCGTCTGCAACATCGCCTTCGCCGCATACTCCGGATACTTTTTCCAAGTCAGATAGCAGATCCGGTAGTCGCCGACAGCGGCTTCATACTGCCTTTTCAATTCCTTGATCTGCCCCAGATAATAAAGGGCAGCGGCTGTCGCGAGACCGCGCCATTCCTTTACGCCCTTGATGTAATTCAGCTCGTTCGCCGCGCTGTCGAGCCGATCGGCGATGTTGAGCGAAGACGCGTCCGCGTCCGACATCTCGATCAGCGCCTGGGCTTTCCCGAGCCTCAGATCCGATTCCAGCATATACGCGACGTTCCCGTCGATCGCCTCGCTGAAAATTTCATACGCTCTCTTGTATTCCTTGCGTCCGAGCAGAATTTTTCCCTCGCCGGCGAACGCGTATTCCGCGGATTCCGAACCCTTGTAGAAATCCAAAACGTATTGGAAATACGCTTCCGCGCGCTTTTCGTCGCCGTGTTCCAGCAGGAACGTTCCGACCATGGAAAGAATCGTTGGGCTGAGTTCGTTCGGCTCGAAACTCCTGGCGATCAGCTGATACGCGCGATCCCGCTCGGAGCAATACCGCCGATAATCCGCGCTGCGGGGCGTCGCCAGCGCGTCGTAAATAACGGCTTTCGCATAGTTCCCGCGGGCGCGGGCGATCAGCGTCGCCTGCGATTCGTCTTTCAAATTGAGCAACGCCATCATGTCGGCGATCGCCGATTCCGCCGTGTATTCGTTCGGATCGCGCGGAGGCGGAAGCTCGCCTTCTTTCAGCACCCGATGAAACTTCACGTTGGAGGCGAAACGCTGCGCGAGTTCGTTGATGAGCGTTTCCACGCCGTCCTGACGGGGATTGTCGATATTTTTAAGAATCGCTTCCGCCATCATCTTGCGGGTCTGTTCCTGCGCGGCGTCGATATGAGCCTGCCGCTCGGCTTTATCCATTTTGTTTGCCTCGGAGCGCGCTTTTCGGACGGTAAAATCTATCTTTTTGAAAAGATAATTCAACGCGTCAGTCGCGTTCGGATCCCAATTGTAAAGCGTATCGTAAAGATCCAGCAGGCGCGCGTATCCGTTCTCGAGCTGCGGGAGCGTCTTGTCCAGCTCTGTCAGCGAAAAATAGAGCGCGTCGGGATTGTTGCGCGCCGTTTTCGCCGCGAGAATATAAGCGTTGATGCTCGCGTCGATGTAATCCTGTTTCAGTTTTTGATCCCGCGGCGTAAGTTTTTTGATTTCCTTTTTCCCGATGCCTTTGCGGACGTCGCTGCCCTGCACGCTTTCCGCAAGCGTTTTGTTCGCGTCCCCGAGCAACGTATAAACTTCCGGCAACTGATACACGACGGAATCCGCGATATTCGCGGAAACGTCGGAGCGAAGCTTCGGCACGGATTGCGCATCCAAAACGGTGTTGTCGTCCACGTCGAAGTAATCCTTGACCCAATTCTTGCACCGCGCGACGACGTTTTTCGTTTCCGGCGGTCTTTTCCCGTTCTGGACGACCGCCAGGCGATAACGCGCGTCGGGAATGAAATAGCCGTCGGGGAACTTGTCCATGTAAGCGTTGAACGCCGCCTCGGTTTCCTGCAACATCGTCGTGTAGAAAAACAGCAACGCGCGACGGTAAGCCATTTCCTGAACGACGGGAGCGTAAGACGCCTTCTTTCCGTATTTTTCGACGAACTCGTCAATGAGTTTGAGCGTCTTCTCCGATTCCTGAGAAAGTTTCGGTTTATATCCCGGCTTTCCCATGCCCTTGATGTAAACTTTTTCGTCCTCCGTGAGAATTCCCCACGGGCAACGCGAAAAGTTCGCGGAAATGATGAACCAGTCGATCTGGCATTCGACGTCTTCGGGAAGCCTTCCGACGTTGTTTTTCACCCATTCGAGTTGCGCGATCGCGTCTTTGTAATCGCCTTTGTCGTAGGAAATCTGACCGAGTAGCAGCGCCACGCGCCCAAGCTCCTCGCCTTTTTCCTTGTCGCCTTTGAACGTGTCGATGAATTTCTTGCACTCCGCCTGCGCTTCGTCGTCGCGACCCATCGCCCGCAAGGAAAGGATGTAATAATACGTCGCCGTGCTGAGCAGCGCGAAGTCCTTGTGGTTCTGGAGGATGTCGTTGAACGCGACGTAGGCTTCCCAGGCGCGTTCAAGAGAAATCAGGCACGCGCCGATGCGGAAAGAAATCAGTGCGTCGAAATCCTTGTTCTCGTCGAAAGCCGTCTTATAGTTTTCGAGTTCGTCCAGACTTTCTTCCGCCCTGTCGATGCGCTTCTGATCGCTGTCAGTCGGCGATTCGCCGCCCCTTTTCTTTGCGTCTTCAAGCGTTTTCTTCGCGGCGTCGATCGCGGGAGCGAAACATTTCATCAGCGCGTCCTTGCGCATCACGCCTTGATAAATCCGAAGCGATTGGCGGAAAAGCTCCGTCCGCTGCGCGAGTTCTTCGTCGCTCGCGGATTCGGGATCGATGTCCTGCGCCTGTCCGAAATAATCGTCCCCGACGTCGAGATTCTGCATATTCGAGCGGATCTGGCTCGCGGGATCGAGCGCGCCGCCATCGCCGGACAAGTAAGCGTCCACGCGCGCTTTCAACGCCGAGCCTTCCCGCTTGCGTCCGAGTTTGAGATAAAGCCCGATGAGTTTCTGGCGCGCCGAAATCATTTCGGGCGTCCAGATGCTGTTGTTCGTCAAATTTTCGAGATCCGCAACCGCCGTCGCCAAAGCCAGTTTTTCCCAGCTTTCGACGCCTTCCGGCGGCGTTTCTCCCGCCTTGTCCTTCGCTTTTCCCTCGTTCACCAGCAAATCGGTGCGCGCGACTGCGGCTTTCATCTGAAGACCGGAATCCGGATTCCGTTTCAGCCAGGCGAGAATCCAGTCGATCGCTTTGCGCGCCTCTTCCCAGTTCTCCTGCTGAATGTGGCAGTTGATCAAAGAAAGACGCACGTCCGTCAACTGCGGATATTTCGGATATTTTTCGATAAAAGTCGTCAACGCCCGTTCCGCTTCCTCCCATTTTTTCTGCGCGAGCAGACACGCCGCGATCTGATAATCGAGCAGCGACGCCATATCGCTGTTCTGCGCGATCCACTCCTTGTATTTTCCGTTTTTCAGCGCGTTGAACGCGGTTATCGCCGCATCGTATTTTTTCTCGTTGGCGAGGTTGAACGCCTTTTCCGCCTCCAATTCAAGCGCGCTCTTTTTCTGCTTCGCGGGAGCAGCCTGCTGCGCGAACGCCGGAAGCGCGGTCGCCGGAGAAAGCGCAAGTAAAACAGCCGCGAGCGCGGCGGCAGCCAATGCATACGAACGGGATTTTTTAAGCATTTCTTTAAATCAAATGGGGGAAAAACGATGTGCAGGTTTCTCGGAAAACGGGGCTGCTTCCGAAAACCTGAGGAGTATCAAACATTAATTTTCGCGCAACGACAATTCATTTTTTTTACATCGGAAAAGATTGTCGCCGCCGCGCGGGAACGCTGGCGAGAACGGCTCGGACACATCCGAAAAGCAAAGCGTTCCCGCGAAGCGCGTTCCCCGTCCGCCGAAAATCAAAGCAGACGGAGAACGCCCCAGTAAATGAGCGAGCCCGCGACGAGCAGAACGGAAAACGCAATCAGCGTCACTCGGGAACAAAGCCCGACCGGCAGATACTCCGGCGGCGTTCCCGCCGGATCTCCGCCGGAAAACGCGGCGCGGAACCACCCGAAATAATAATAAATTCCAGCGACGACACAGCCGAGCATCACCGCGATCGAGCCGTAAAATCCGGCGCGGAAAAGCACGTAGAGAACGCCGAGTTTCGCAATGAAGCCGACCGTCGGCGGAATGCCCGCAAGCGAGCCCAGCCCGAACGCGAGCGTTCCCGCGAGAAACGGATTGCGGCGGCTCAGTCCTTCGTAATCGTCGAAATTCTGCAGCGCGTCGTCCGCCTGCGGCATCCGCGCCATCACCGAGAAGATCGGATAAACCGTCGCGATGTAAACGATCAGATACGCGACGACGCAAACGAGGCAAAGCGCGAACGCCGCTTCGGGAATCTCCGGCTCGACGAATTTGAGAGAAATGAACGCGAGCATTCCGAGCATCAGATATCCCGCGTGCGAAACGCCAGAAAGCCCGAGCAACCGCTTCACGTTGCGCTGTCCGAGTGCCGTCACGTTCGCGTAGACGATCGAGATCAGCGTGCAGACGAGCAGCACGGGAACGAGTTTGTCCAAAATCGGCGGAAACACGACCGCCAGCATTGTGAACATCAGGAAAAAGCCCGTCGCCTTGGAAAGCGTTGCGAGGAAAAACGTGACGTGGGACGGCGCGCCCTGATAAACGTCCGGAATCCAAAACTGCATTGGGAACACGCCGAGTTTGAACATCACGCCCGCGAGCACCAGAGCCGCTCCCGCCAGCCCGAGCAGCGAGCTCGGATTCGCGCTCAGCGAATCACAAACTGCGCCGAAGCCCAGCAAATCTTCGCCGGGAAACGAAACCAAACTTCCCGTCAAAGCGGCGTTCCCGTAAAGCAGGACGATTCCGAACAGCATGAGGCCGCCGGAAACGCCGCCCGCAATCAAATATTTGACGCCGGCTTCAAGCGAATACGCGCTGCGGCGGTTCGAGCCGACGAGTGCGTAGAGACAGATGGTGAGCGTTTCCAGCAACACGAAAAATGCGATGAAATTCGTCGCCTTTATCAGAAGGGACGCCGCCGACGTCGCAATCAGAATCAGGTGCGTCGTCGCGGGAGCGGAAATTTCCGCATTGCTTTCGCGGGAACGCACGATTCCGGAAAGATTGATCGCAAAAAACGCGCACGCAATGAAGACGGACGTCGTGAACGCGCCGACGAACGCGTGCCCGAACAAAGCCGGACCGCCGACCGGACACGGGATCGCGCCGCCGGCGACGCAGATGAACAGCGCGATCAGCGCGGCGCGGATGAATCCGTTCGCCGCCCGCTTCGCGCCGCAACGGACGCACGCCACGTCAAAAAACAGCGCGAGCAACGCGAGAACGGCAAGCGCGATTTCCGG
Organism: uncultured Enterobacteriaceae bacterium; assembly: GCA_964633895.1. Lineage (GTDB taxonomy): Bacteria > Verrucomicrobiota > Verrucomicrobiia > Opitutales > UBA953 > Spyradosoma. The sequence goes on from CAZWIK010000013.1 coordinate 18,330, forward strand.
CAGAAACGCGCACAACGTCGCCGAATCCGGCTGCCATACTTTGTAAAATTCGATGGAGGAATTCATTTTCGGAAAAAGTTTTTGCGTTATTCGATGGCGATTTTATCTCCGTCTTCAAGCGGCAGATCGTCCGCGTCGCCGTTTCGGAGTTCTTCAATATCGATGAGAAAGCGTCCCTTCAGCCGAAGCACGGAAACATACGTCGCCGCCGGATCCGGCTCGACCATTTCCAGAAGTTTCAGCAGCGTCGCGTCCTCGCCGCTCAGCACGAATTCGCCTTCCTTGCCGACGGAACCGGAAACGCTGACGGAAATGCTTTTCGCGAGAACGGGCGCGCCGTCCGCGGGAACGCCGCAATTTTCACAGCCGTTTTCGGCGGGAATAACGACCGGCAAATCGCCGTCAACGGTAATCGTCTCCTCGGCGTCGATCACTTCCCCGGCTTCCTGCGCGGGAACGCTCTCCCCGGACTCTTCTTCCGGCGCGACCGTGAGCGTCGTTTCTTCGATGAAAACGGTTTCCACGCACGCGGGAGCGGTGGTCTCGCCGGAAAGCGTCCGCGAAGCCGCCGCGAAGCCGTCCGCCAGCGTCGCGTCGAGATTTTTCGTGATCAGAGACGGCACGAAGCCGACGGCGACCAGCGCGGCGAAGAGAATCAGCGCGGGAACGCGTTCCGCGAGCGTGATGTCTTTCACCTTTTCAAACTGTTCGTCCGTAAGCGCGGCGCCGGAATTTTTTCCGTAAAAAATCTTCGCAACGGCGCGCAGACCGTAAATCGCGGAAATCACGATCGAAAGCACGATCGCGCCGAGTAGCCACGACGGCTGAATTTGCGCCAGCGACGTGAAAATCGTGAGTTCGCCCCAGAAATTCGCGAAGCCCGGCAAGCCGATGCTCGCCATCGTCGCCGCGACGAAAAACGCCGCGAGCACCGGAGCCTTCGCCGTCAGCCCGCCCATTTTCGCCATTTCATACGTTCCCGTGCGATCGCAGACTGCTTGTCCGAGATGGAAAAGCAACGCGACGGAAAGCCCGTGCGCGAACATCAGCACGACCGCGCCGCCGAGTCCGGCGACGTTCCCGCCGGAAATCGCGAACGCCGCGATGCCGAGAAAAATCGGTCCCATGTGCATCACGGAGCTGTAAGAAATCATCTGCTTCAAATCTTTCTGCGTCATCGTGATCAAACCGATCAACACGATGTTGCCGAGCGCGAGCCAGATGATCCAGTTCTGCCACGCGAGCAGTCCGAGCGGGAGCGCGGCGGCGCCGATCTGAATCAGCCCGTAAAGCCCGAACTTTTTCAGAACGCCCGCGTGAAGCATCGAAATCGGCGTCGGCGCGGCGGAATACGTGTTGGGCGCCCACGAATGGAACGGGAACAGCGAAACCAGAATGCCGAAGCCGAAAAGCAGAATCGCGAAAATCGCGGAAGCGTTCCCGCAGAAGAGCATTCCCGCGACGTCGCGGATTCCGATGAAGCTGAACGGCGCGTCCGGCGGGAACGCAAAGTAAAACGCGAGCAATCCCGCGAGAGAAATCATCGCGCCGAGCGTCAGATAAACCGCCATCGTGATCGCCGTCGTCTTGCGCGCGAATCCGCCCCAGAGCAGAATCGCGATGAACGTCGGAATCAGCGCGAATTCGTGGAAAATGTAAAACGAAAAGACGTCGACCGCGGAAAACACGCCGAGGACGCCGCCGAACATCACCAGAATCACCGCAAAGTAAAGTCCGGGCTGCGCGAGATTTTTCGTCGAAACGGCGCGCAGTCCTGCCGCGAGACCGACGACCGCCGCCATCAGAAACAGCGGGAGCGAAATGCCGTCCAAGCCGAACTGCAACCACGTTCCCAGCGCGGGAACGCCGAAACATTCCCAGCCGGAATAAAACGCGTAGCCGCCCGTCTTTTCCGCATTCGGGAACAAAACGCAAAGCGCGAGAGCCGCAAGCGCGGGAACGACGAACCCGACGCCCGCGATGATTTTTTTCGCGCAGGGCGGAATCCGCTTCGAAAACGCCATCAGCACGGCGGCGACCAAAGGCGCGGCGACCGCCGTCTGCAGAAGAATGGAAGAACTGCTCATTTTTGAAAACCTTCCTAAAAAATTTTACAAAAGAACGCCGGAAACCAGAGCCGCCGCCAACACGAGCGCGCCAAACGCGATCCAGAAGACGGGAACGGCACCGTTCCCGTTCTGAACGAAACGGCGGGAAACGGAACCGAGAATCGCGGGAACGCCGGCGACGATTCCGCGCACGCAAAGCATGTCGATCAGCGCCATGTCGATCAGCGAGACGAGCATCGCGAAACGCTGTTGAACTTTGGCGATATACCACGCGTAAAGCGTATCCATGTAGCGGAATTCAAGCGCTTTGTAAAACGCCGGAAAACGCTCCCGAAGCCGGTCTTCGCCCGAAGCCGTGCGGTAGAAAACCGCCGACGCGACGAGCCCGACGACCAGAATCGCGACGCCGAGAACGAACATCGGAACGACCAATCCCGCCGCCGAAAGTTTTTCGTGCAGTTCGTGATAACCGTGAGAAAACACGGGCGTCGCCGCCGTCGGGAACAGCGCGGTCATCTTGCCGCCGAGCCACGACGCGCCGCCTTCCGTTCCCGCGAGAAACCAGCCCGCGCCGAGAGAAAAGACGACACCGAGAACGACCAGCGGAATCGTCATCCACGGAGAAGATTCCTTCGCGTGTTCCGCGCCGTGTCCGTGCGCTTTTCCGAGAAAGACCATCGCGAACATGCGCCCGATGTAGAGCGTCGTGCCGAGCGCGGCGACGACGAGCGCGACGAACGCGGGAACGTTCCCCGCCAAATACGCGCCGGAAAGAATCATGTCCTTGGAATACCAACCGGCGAACCACGGGAACGCGCAGATGGAAAGCCCCGCGACGATGAATGCCGCCGCCGTGAGCGGCATTTTTTTCAGAAGTCCGCCCATTTTCGTCATGTCCTGCTCGTGATGGCACGCGTGAATGACCGAGCCGGAGCAAAGGAAGAGCGTCGCCTTGAAAAACGCGTGCATCGCCATGTGCAGCAGCGCGATTTCAGGCAATTTCAGACCGATCGCCGCGCCCATGAATCCGAGGTGCGAAAGCGTCGAATACGCCAGAGATTTTTTGATGTCCGTCTGCCCGAGCGCGCAAAGTCCGCCGAGCGCCGCCATTCCCGCGCAGATCCAGAGCATCGCCGTCAGCACTTCCGGCGTGAGTAGGAAGAAGACGCGCACCATGAAAAACACGCCCGCCGCGACCATCGTCGCCGCGTGAATGAGCGCGGAAACCGGCGTGGGGCCCGCCATCGCGTCCGTCAGCCACACGTGCAGCGGGAACTGCGCGGATTTTCCGAGGAAACCGCACATCAGCAGCAGGCCGATCGACGTGAACGTCATTTCGCCGCCCGCGATCAGCGCGCCGAGCTTCGCGAAATCCGTCGTGCCGTATTGCGCGTAGCAGAGAATGATGCCGACGAGAAATCCGAGGTCGCCGACGCGGTTCGCGATGAACGCCTTCTTCGAAGCCATCGCCGCGTAGTCCGTGTCGTAGTAATGCGCGATCAGCATGTAGGAACTGAAGCCCACCAGTTCCCAGAAAATGAACGTCATGAAAAGATTGTTCGCGAGAATGATGCCGAGAATCGAAAACATGAACACGCTCAAGCCCGCGAAAAACCGCCCGCGTGCCTTATCGTCGTCCATGTAGCCGACGGAAAACACGTGAATCCAGAACGCGACGAACGTCACGACGAAAAGCATCGCCGCGCCGTTTTTGTCGATCGAAAGCGTGATTTCCTTCAATTCCTGAAAACCGCCAAGAGCGAAGCCCGGGAGCGTCGCCGAAGCCGTCGGATTCGCGGAATCGAGCCCGAAAAGAAGCGCGAGCGAGGCGACGAGAATCACGCCTGCCGCGGCGACCGAAATCGCGGGAGCGGCGACGCGGGAACGCCGAAAGAAAAACGCGGAAACGACGGCGGCGACGAGCGGCGTCAGCAGAATCACGCGAAGCAGAGTTTCATTGTCCATGGCGAAAAAATCAGTTTTTCAAGGATTGAAGATCGTCGAGCTCAACCGTCTTGCGCTTGCGGAAAAGCGCGACGATCAGCGACAGCCCGACGGCGACTTCCGCCGCCGCGATCGTTATGATGAAGAAGCAGAACACCGCGCCGTCCATCAGGTTGCAGAACTTGGAAAACGCGACCAGCGCCAGCATCGCCGCCGTGAGCATCATTTCCAGCGACATGTAAACGACGAGAATGTTGCGCCTTACGACCGCTCCCGTCAGCCCGATGCAGAAAAGCAATCCGGCGAGAATTAAGAAATGCGATAACGTCATAGGTTTTGCCTTTTTTTTCGGAAATTAATTTTCCCCGCACGCGCAGGATTCGCTTTCCGCGTTCCCGCGGCGGCGGGAATGCAGCATGAAGACGGCGACCATCGCCGCGAGCAGAAGTAGCGCGGAAGCCTCGACGAGAACGACGTATTTCGTGAACAGAAGCCGCCCGAACTGCGACGCGCTGTTCGAATAAGCCAGCGGCTCGGCGACCGTTCCCGCAGTCGTTCCGTCAAGCGCGCCGGAGAAAACGAAAAGCCAGACCGTTCCCGCCGCGCACAGCGCGAAGAAAATCAGCCCGCCGACGGCGATCCCGAACCAGCCCCGCTTCAGCGCGGGAACGTCCGGATTCATCAGCATGATGACGAACAGGAACAGCACGATCACCGCTCCCGCGTAAACCATGATCAGCAGCGTCGCCAGAAACGGCGCGTCCAGAAGAAACAAATTGGCGGAAACGCCGACGATCGTCAGAATCATCGCGACGACGCAGTTCACCGGCTTGCGGTTCACCACGACGAGCAGCGCGCTCACCAGAGTCACCGCCGCGAAAAGGCAGAACAGAGTATCAACCATAAGTGTCTGAATCCTAACCCTTTCCTTTTTTAAGCGAAAGAAAAAAACGGCGGAAACACGAGTTTGCCACGCCGCGCTTTTTTTCGCCGCTCCGGAAAATTCGTCTTTATAAATTTTCGCTTATCCGTTATCCGTTTTAGAAACTGCGCAATGCCTCTGATCGACCGACATATTCTGTGGGAATGGCTGAAAATTTTCGCGATGACGATCGTCGCGATGGTCGGAATGTTGCTCATCTCCGCGATCTACAACAATCTGCAGGACCTGCTGGAATGGGAAGTGCCGACCGCGACCGCCGTCGAGTTCTTTTCGATGATTGCGATGGGTTTTCTTCCCGTCGTCATTCCCGTGTCGCTGCTCGTTTCCCTGCTCTTCACGCTGGGGCACCTGCATAAAAATCAGGAGTTGACGGCGATGCGCGCCGCAGGGCTCGGCATTTTCCGCATCACGCGCTCGCTCTGGATCGCGGGAACGCTGCTTTCGTTTCTGATGCTCGCGCTGAATGCGTCGCTCGTGCCTTACGCGACGGATCGCGCCGCGACAATTCTTTCCGAAGGCGAACTGAAACACCGCGAACGCTCCGGAAATTTCGACCGCGCCAGCGTCCGCGGCGAACTTCTCTTTTTCAACAACGCCGCCGCGCGGCGAAACTGGTATATCGCCAATTACAATCCCTACACGGGAACGGCTTACGGCGTGAACATCTACACTTACGACGAACGCGGAAAAATCGATTACCAGCTCGCGGCACTTTCCGGAAACTACAACGCGGGAACGAACTCCTGGACGATGCGCAAGGGCAAGGAATTCTTTTACGACGGGAACGGACAACTTCTGCGTCAGCCGAAATTCGCCGAGAAAAAAATCGGAGACTTTTCCGAAAATCCGACGCTCATGACGCTCGTCGGACGCAAGACGAGCGACCTTTCCATTCCGGAAATCCGGCGGATTCTCAACGAAACGGACGCGAAAAGCAATCCGCGCATCGCCGAATACGAAGTTTACTACAATTCCATTCTCGCCAGCCCGTTCTGCTGCCTGATCGTCGTCGGCATCGCGATCCCGTTCGCCGTTTCCGGCGTCCGCGTGAATCCGATGGTCGGCGTCTCGAAATCGATCGGGCTTTTCGCCGCCTACTATCTGCTGACGAACATTTTCAACATGCTCGGATCGAGCCAATGGCTGCCGCCGGTCGTCGCGGCTTGGGTGCCCAACGTGCTGATGCTCGCCTACGCAGTCTATCTTTGCCGCCGCGTGAACTGAACGGAAAAAATTCCGAAAAGAAAAAAGCGTTCCCGCGGAATCCGTTTTCCTCGGGAACGCTTTTCTTTCCCCCGCGTCGCGGGAACGCGGCACAAAGCCGGCTTATTTGCCCTTCTCGGCGAATTTGGGCGCGAGATATTCCGCGCAGCTGTCGAGCGACGCCAGACGGGGATAATCCGCTTCGGGAACTTCTATGCCGTATTTCTTGCGAAGCTCCATGACGATGTCCAGAAAGTCCATCGAATCGAGGCTGAGCTGCTCGCGCAGTTTCACGTCGGGTTTAACGTTGCCGAGATCCTCGTCCGGCGCGATGTCGGCGACGATGTCGAGAACGATCTTTTTGATTTCTTCTGCGGTCATTGTTCTTTTGATAATGTGGTTAAAAAAGTCAGCGATTGACGAAACGCTTGACGATCAGCGTCGAATTGATGCCGAGCATTCCGAACGAATTGTTCAGAATCGTGTCGACTCTTTCGACTTTTTCCGGTTTTCCGACGACGAGTCCAGGCATCGCGCATTCGGGATCGAGTTCGTCGATGTTGATGCACGGATGCACCGTCGCGTCGTCGAACGAACCGAGATTTCCCGCGAGTTCCAGCGTTCCCGCCGCGCCCATGCAGTGCCCGATGAATCCTTTCGTGTTGTTGATTTTCGTCCGCGGGCAGTCGGCGAAAACGTCGCGCATCGCGATCATTTCCTGAACGTCGCCCTTGCCCGTTCCCGTGGCGTGCGTGCTCACGATGTCGATGTCCTGCGGCTTCATTCCGGCTCGCGCAAGCGCGCCGCGCATACATTCCGCCTGTCGGACGGGATCGGGCAACACGGTGTCTCCGGCGTCGGAATTGATGTGCCAGCCGGCGATTTCCGCGATGATGTGCGCGCCGCGCGCGAGCGCGTCGTCCAGCCGTTCAAGCGTATAAAGGCAGCCGCCTTCGGAAATGACGATCCCGTTCCGAGCTTTGTCGAACGGACGGGAAGCCTTGTTCGGATCGGCGTTCACGGCGAGAGCCGTCTGATTTTTGAATCCGGCGAAGATGCCGAACGTTCCCGGTGCCTCGGAAACGCCGCCCGCGACGGCAAAGTCCACTTCGCCGAGCTGAAGCATTTGCGCCGCCTGAATCACGCCCGCGTTGCCCGCGGCGCACGCCGCGCCGATCGTGTAGTGCGGTCCCGTGATGCTCATGTTGATCGTTACTTCCCCGGCGGGATTGTTCGCCACCGTGCGCGGATTGTGATGATGCGTCCAGAACTTCGTGTCGTAGCCAAACTTGGAAATGCTGTAAATTTCGTTTTCCGTTTCGACGTTCCCGTGCTCGGTGATTCCGACGTAAACGCCGACGCGAGACTTGTCGAGCACCGCCCAGTCGATTTTCGAATCTTCGACCGCTTCGCGGGCGCAGTAAATCGCGATGCTGCCCGCGCGGGTGCTCGTCCGCAATTCCCGTCGCGACTGGTATTTTCTCGCGTCGAAATCGCAGATGCCCGCGGGGTGCTTTCCCATGTAGCGGACGTCGATTTCCTGAATGCGCGCTTTTCCCGCAAGCAGATTGGCGCGGAACTCGGCGAGCGAGTTTCCGTTCGGTGCCGTCAGACCGACGCCCGTGATGACGATGCGAGGAAGCGTGTTCATGTTAAAAAAAAGAATGTCCGATTAAACCAAACCGCAAGCGGTCTTGTCAAGGACGCGGGAGCGCGGGAACGCACGGCGCGGCGTTCCCGCCGACTTTCCCCCAAAAAAAAACTTCCCGCAAATCTCTGCGGAAAGTTTTTCCCCAAAAGCGGAACGCACGGCGCTCAGCCTTTGATTTCCTTGTGAAGCGTGCGGCGGCGGAGGCTCGGGTTGTATTTCATTTTTTCAACCTTCGCCTGCATCGTCTTTTTATTGCGCGTCGTCATGTAACGCGAAGGATTCTTGCCTTCTTTGCGCGCTTCGGTGCACTCGATGATAACGGTCTCTCTCGACATGATGTTTTACTTTCTGAAAAATGTTGAAATGTGAAGCGCGGATTTTGAAGATTCTTTCCGCGTGCCGCAACAAAAAAAATGCGTTCAAAGCGGACGGTGGTTTCCGCCGCGCGGGAACGCGCTTCGTCAAAGCGACGGGCGCACTTCGAGAATCTCGAAGCACTCGATGCGGTCGCCCTCCTGATAATCGTCGAATCCGGTAACGCGAATGCCGCATTCGTAGCCGGCCTTGACCTCGGTAACGTCGTCCTTGAAACGTTTGAGCGTGTCGATTTTTCCCGTGTGAAGCACTTCGCCCTTGCGGACGACCCGCGCGTTGAAATCGCGGCGAATGCTTCCGTCGAGCACCATCGAACCGGCGACGTTGTTGTTCTTTCCGAGCGAAAAGATCGCGCGGACCTCGGCTTCGCCGACCGCGTTTTCCTTGTATTCGGGATCGAGCAGTTCTGCCATCGCGTCCTTGACCATGTCGAGGAGCATGTAAATGATGTCGTGCGAAATGACCTTGACGCCGACGCGCTTGAGCAGCGCGGGAACGGAATTTTCCTGCTTCACGTCGAAAGCGATGATCGTCGCTCCCGCCGCGGACGCCGTGTTGACGTCGCCCGGCGTGATCGGACCGACGCTCCCGCCGACGATTTCGATTTTCACGCGTTTCGATTTGATGCCGAGCAACGTGCCTTCGAGCGCTTCGAGCGTGCCGTCCACGTCCGCTTTCAGCACGCATTTGAAAACTTTCTCGCTCGATTCCTTGAGCAGGGAATTGAGCAGCTCCATATCGGACATTCCCTTCTGCGAAGCAGCGGCGGCGGCTCTCGCCTCCTCCTCTTCGGCTTCTTCCGCCTTGCGGAGCTTATACTTGTTTTCCTCCGCGATTTTTTCCGCTTCGCGGGCATTCTTGACGACGGAGAAAACCGCTCCCGCGGAGGGAACGCCGGACCAGCCGAGAACGCGCCCGGGATTGCCGGGAGCGATCGATTTCATCGGCTTGCCATATTCGTCGAGAATCGCGCGGACGCGGCAAAAATGCTGCGCGCAGACGAACGCGTCGCCCGTTTTGAGCGTGCCGCGCTGAATGATGACCGTCGCGGTCGGACCGCGCCCCTGCTCCATCTGTGCTTCGACGACGACGCCCTCAGCGGGGCATTTCGGATTCGCCTTCAGCTCCATGACCTCCGCCTGAAGCAAAATCGCATCGAGCAGAGAATCCATATTCGTGCCTTTCAGCGCGGAAACGGCTTCGCACTGCACGGTGCCGCCCCAGTCCTCGGACGTGATCCCGCGCTTCTGCATCTGCTGCTTCACGCGGTCGACGTTCGCGCCCTTGGCGTCGCACTTGTTTATCGCGACGACGAGCTGCACGTTGTTTTTCTGCGCGAATTTAAGAGCCTCGTCCGTCTGCGGCATGAAGCCGTCGTCCGCCGCGACGACGAGCACCGCAATGTCGGTGAGCGCCGCGCCGCGTTCCCGCATCTTTGAAAACGCGGCATGACCGGGCGTGTCGAGAAATGTGATCCGCTGTCCGTTGTGAACGACGGTGTAGGCACCGACGTGCTGTGTGATCCCGCCCGCTTCGCCCGCCGTGACATTCGATTTGCGATAGTAGTCGAGCAACGTCGTCTTACCGTGGTCGACGTGCCCGAGCACGCAGACGACCGGACAGCGCGGTTCTTTGTCCTTTTCGTCGTCGACGGGTTTTTCGACGACGGGTTCCGGTTTCGGGGTCTGCTGCGCGCCGCTTTTTTCGCGGTGCTTGACCTCGAGCGCGACGCCGTGGCGATCCGCGATTTTTATCGCGACCTCGTCCTTGATGTCCTGATTGAGCGAGGCAAAAATTCCCATGCTCATCAGTTCCGAAATGATTCGAAACGGACGGACGTCCAAAGCCGTCGCGAGATCCCGCACGACGACGGGAGCGCGGAGAGAAAGTTTTTTGCGCGTATCGGCGGCGGGCGTTTCGCCTTCGGAAGCAGGCGCATCCGACGCGGGGGAAACGGCGGGAGACGCGACGCGGGGCGGCAACGGCGGAATCGCCGGTGCCTTCGGCATCGCGGGAACGGGCGGCGGCGCGACAGGGACCTTCGGCATCGCGGGAACGGGCGGCGGCGCGACAGGAACCTTCGGCGCAATCCGCGCGGCAGAAGGCACGGGCGGAGGAACGCTGCTCGGTGCTTTCGGCGCGGGAACGGCAGGCGCGACAAGCGACGCTGGCGGACGAACCGCGGGAGCGGGAACAGCCGGAGCCGGACGCGAAATCGGAGGGGGAGGCACCATCGGCGCGCGGGGCGCAGGGGCGGGAACGCGAGGCGGCACGGGAATCGCCGGCACAGGGCGCGGATGCGGCACGGGAGCGGGCGGAGCGGGACGCCGCGGCGCACCGACCGCGGGAACGGGCGGCGGAATCGCAGCCGCAGGCGCGGGCGCAGGATTCGGAGGCGGCGCGGGAACGGCGGGCGGCGGCGTCGGCGGCTCTTCCGTTTTTTCGGGAACGGGAGCGGTCGCCGCCGACTTTTTCTTCGCTTTTCCTTTGCCGGTGTCCTCGTTCAGCTCCGGATGCGCTTTCAGATAACGGGCGAACTTTTCGACGATTTCGTCCTTGTAAAGGTCGGTAACCGTTTTCGAATGGTGGGTTTTATAATCCGAAATTCCCCAATCCGGATATTCTTCCGCAAGAAAGCCGATCAGCACCTTGTTCGTGGTGCCGAGTTCCTTGCTCAGGGCGCTGACGCGAATACTCATTAGTTGTCGTAAAAAAAACTTTCCGGAAAAATTATTTCGCCGATTTGACGGCGTCCACAATCATCTGCGCGTCCTCGGGCTCGAAGCCCGCGTCGACGAGATCGTCCGTGATGTGCGGCTCATTGAACGCCTGCAGATCCGTGAAGCCGAGCTTGACGAGCGCCTCCGCCACGTCCGCGGGAATGCCCGGAATGTTCGCGAAAACGGAGACCGCCTGCCCGATGCGGTGATCCATGTGCGTCGGCGCTTCCTCGACCTTGCCGATGTCGAGCCGCCAGCCGAGCAGCTTCGACGTGAGCTTCGCGTTCTGCCCGTGGCGACCGAGCGCGACGGACATATCGGCGGGAACGACTTCGAAATAAATGCGCCGAGCGGCTTCGTCCACGCGGACGTTCCGCGGAACGGCGGGCTTGATCGCTTCGCGGAGCATTTCCTCGGGATCGTCCATGTAGCGGATGATGTCGATTTTTTCGTTGTTCAGTTCCTTGACGAGATTGCGCACGCGCACGCCTTTCACGCCGACGCACGCGCCGACGGGATCGATTTTCGGGTCGGCGGCGTCCACCGCGATTTTCGTGCGGTTTCCGGCGTCGCGGGCGATTCCGACGATTATCACCGAGCCGTCGGAAATTTCCGTGACTTCGCGTTCGAGCATCCGGCGCACGAGAAGCGGATCCGAGCGGGAAAGAATGATTTCTGGTCCGCGCGGCGTCGTGTCGATCGCTTTCAGCAGACACGTGATGTGGTCGCCGACTTGAAAATCTTCGTTGTAGCAGGTTTCCTTGCGCGGGAGCGTCGCTTCCGCCTTGCCCAGCTCGACGATGAGGTCGCCGCGTTCCCGTCGCCGAATCGTTCCCGAAACGAGCGAGCCGACCTGGTCCTTGTAAGTGTTGTAAAGCCGGTCTTTCTCGTCCTGACGAATCCATTGGACAATCGTCTGCTGAACGGTCTGCGCGACGATGCGCCCGAGATTCGAGAGCTGAATTTCCTTCTCGACGAGATCGCCGAGCTGCGGATCCCGCGCGTAAAGCGCCGCTTGCTTGACGTGGATTTCCGTCTTCGGATCGGAAACGGAATCGACCACGGTGAGAAGCACGTGCGCGCTGATGTCGCCCGAACGCGGATCGATGTCGATTTTAAGCTTCTGCCCCGCGTTCACACCTTTTTCCGAGGCGTTCCTGATCGCGTCGGCGATGACGGGAATGAGGCGTTCCCGCGAAACGCCCTTCTCTTTTTCTAAATACTCGAATACGCTGATGATTTCGTTGTTCATTTCTTCGGAATTAGGTGATTGCTGATTTGACTGACACTTCGGAAAATCAAAAAAAGCGGGGGAAAATCCCCGCTTTCCTCAGAAAGCCCGAAATGTAAGGAAGCATATTCTGCCGCCGCCGCCGCGCCTTGTCAAGAGCCGTTCCCGCAGGCGGCAAGCCGATTTTCCGCGGGAACGCGCATCGAAAATTCGCACCCGCAGTAGCATTGGCGGTAAATGCCGAGCGCGGAAGAAATCTGAAGCGTGCGCCTGAAACCGTCTTTTTTCTTGAAATCGATTTCGAGAAAACGGTCTCCGCCCGCACTTCGCCCGATTTCAAAAATCGTCTTCGACGGCTTGTGCGGGCTGACTGTGAGCGTCGTCGTGAACGCCTCGCAGCCGTGTTCCCGCATCGCCGCGAACGCGCGTTCCAGCGAATAGCGGAAACAGCGCGGACAGCGCGCGCCTCGCTCCGGCTCCGCCTCGAAGCCGCGCGCGACGCGTTCCCGCCAGTCCGCGTGATTCGGCGCATCGACGACAAGCGGCACGCCGTAATGCGCCGCCAGCGTCTCCACGCCGCCCAGTCTGCGCAGAAATTCCTCATGCGGAAAAATGTTCGCGTTGGAATAAAACAGCACGACCTCGTCCTCGCGGGAACGAAGCAGATCGACGCAATGCGAGGCGCAGACTCCGCAACAGGCATGGAGCAGAATTTTCATGGCGAAGTTTTTTTCATCACAAAACCGTTCCCGCGACAAGTCCGTTTTTTTCCCGCCCGCGGGAACGCGAAAACAAAAGCCGAAAAAAAAGCTTATGAGCTTAACGGCTTAAAAGTTTGACCGCTCCCGCGAGCGGCGGGACTTTTTGAAAAAA
>CAZWIK010000013.1:31438-42395 GCA_964633895.1 uncultured Enterobacteriaceae bacterium
GCCCAGTCCGAACTTTCGGCTCCCGTCCAGACATAAGCAGCGCTTGCAAGCGCGGTTGAAGCGGTGAAAAACGCCGCGGCTGTGAAGAATTGCTTCATGGTCATTTTAGCCTTTTTGATGATGAGGTGTTTTTGAAAGCTTTGTTAAAGTTCTCAAAGAAACCGAGACGGCGGAAGACGTTCCCGCGCAAAACTTCTCAATCTCGAAACCCCATTTTGCAAAAAAAAAACGATCGGCAAGCACGTTTTTTTGTTCCCGCGATTTTTTTTCCGCGTTCCCGCACAAAAAACGTTTGCGGACTTAACGACCGAAAACTTTTTCTTTTGGCTTTATGCCGCGGAGCAGGACGGTTAATCTTTGCCCTTTTGCAACGTCAATATGGACTCTGTCATCATCACCGGCGCAAGCGGAGAACCCGCGCTGAGCATCGCGCGGAGACTTTGCGGTCTCGGAATTCGCGTCTACGCGCTCGCGGGAACGATTCCCGAAACCGGACTCTCCGCGGACGAATTCGTTCCCGTTCCCTGCGACCAGACTTCTCCCGAATCCGTCATCGCCGCAGTGAAAAAAATTCTCGAAGCCGAGCCGCACGTTTCCGGCGTCGTTCTCGCGGGACAATATCTTTCCGACGAGCATTTCGAAGCCGTTTCGACGGAGGAAATCGCGCTCGCGTTCAACGCGCAGACCGTTTCTCCGCTGTGCGCGGTGCGCCTCGCGCTCCCGTCGCTGATCGCGGCGCGCGGGCACGTCGTCGTCGTTTCTCCGGGCGCGGGAACGTCCGCCGGTCGCGCGCTGAACGCCGCCTCGGACGCCGCCGTGCGCGCTTTCGCGGGAACGCTTTTCGCGGAACTGCGCGATACCGGCGTCAAGACCTGCCACATTCTTCTTCAAGGCAACGAAGGCGAACCCGATCCCGCCGCCCGCTTCACGACGACGCCGCAGAGCCGCATTCACGCGGACATCGTCGCCGACGCCGTCGAAACCGTTTTCAGACTTCGCGAAAACAACGCACTCACGCAGATGATTCTGCGCCCGCAGGCGACGCGCGAAACGCCGCACATTCCCGTTTCCGCCGAACCGAAAATCCGCGCCTTGCAAGAAATTTTGCTTCCGCCCGCGAAAAATTTTCCGCCGGAGGAAACGCCGATTCCGACGCCCGCCTACCACCGTCCCGACTACGCTCCCGCGAAAACGGAGTTGCCGGCGGGCGAGCGCGAAAACGACGACGGAACGCCCGACGATTACGTCGATCCCGAACTGCGTTATCTGCTCAAAAATCCGCATCCGCAGAATCAGGAGCGCGGCGACGGCGGGAACGCCCGCGAGGACGACGCCGCGCGGCAAAACGGCGGACGCCGCGACAGAAACCGCCGCCGCAGACGCAACCGCCACGGCGGCAACCGTGCGCCCGACGGCGCGATGCGCATCAACGCGCCGCAGCTCGCGAACGCCCCGACGCAGGAAAATCCGGAAAAACCGCCGGCGCAGGAATCGCCGCACCCGGCGGGAACAGCGGAAAAAAGCGAGGCGGAAACGCCTTCGCCGAAGCCGGCTACGGATCGCCCGACGGAAGCGTTCCCGCGCGCTTCCGAAGAAAATTCCGAAGGAAAAAGCGTTCCCGCGGACAAATCTCCGACCAAACGGAAGAAGAAGCCGCGCGCGCCGCGCAAGCGAAAAACGCCGGACGGGAACGCGCCGCAGACGACCGCGGAAAACGATGCGGAAAAAACAGTTTGACACCTCGAAAAAAAAAGTTCCTAATGCCCCGCACATTTTCGATTGCCCAGTAGCTCAGTGGCAGAGCAGTTGACTGTTAATCAATTGGTCGTAGGTTCGATCCCTACCTGGGCAGCCATTTCAAAAAAATCCCGCGGCGGAAATCGAAGCCTGGCGGGATTTTTTTTTGTTCCCGCCGCGCGAACAAATTCTTGACGCGGGAACGCAATAAAAAGAAAATCTCGCTCTTCCTTTTCCACAAAAAAAAATCAGAATGGCTGACGGTCTTATCGAATTAGAAGGCAAAATCATCGCGGTTCTTCCCGGAACGATGTTCCGCATCGAACTGCCGAACAAGCACGTTGTTCTCGGGCACATCTCCGGGAAACTTCGCAAAAATTTCATCAAAATCTTCGTCGGCGACACGGTGCGCGTGGAAATGGATCCGAAGGATCTGACGCAGGCGCGCATCACTTACCGCCTCCGCAACGCTTCGCCCGCGATGCAGCAGATGCAGTCGCAGCTTCACAGCGCGTCCGCCCGCCGACGCTGAGCGCGTCTCCGGGGAAAAAAATCGCGGGAACGCCCTGAGCGTTCAATCTTCGTCCGGCGCAGCGAGCGCGGCGTTCAGCGCGTCGCGGTCGATTTTTCCTTTTCCGTCGAGCGGCAGCGCGGGAACGCGCACGAGCCGCTTCGGAGTCATCCAGCCGGGAAGCAACCGCCGCGCGCGCGCCAAAATGTCCGCGGGAACGGGTTCTGCGACGACGGCGACGACGCGTTCGCCCCATTCCGCGTCGGGCTCGCCGACGACGAGCGCGGCGCGCGCTCCCGCGGAACGCAAAGCGGCTTCGACTTGCGCGGGATCGATTTTTTCGCCGCCGGAACAGATGTAGCGGTCGGCGCGCCCGAGCACGACGATTCGCCCGCGGGAATCGAACCGCCCTTCGTCGTTCGTCTTAAAAACGCCGCCGGCGTTCGGCAAAAGATCGCCGTTCCCGCCGAGCGTTTCGCCGAGCGATTCCGCAGAAATCGCGATGCGGGAATCTTTTTCGGAAACGAAAATTTTCGCGTGCGGCAGCGGCGTTCCCGCGATTTCATCGCCGTCGCCGAGCCGCCACAGCGCGACCAGCGCGGCGGTTTCCGTCATGCCGTAGCCGATGCCGACGTTCAGTTTTTCGGCTTCCGCGCGCGCGATCAGCTCCGCGGGAACAGAAGAACCGCCGAGCAGAATGAAATCGAAGGTCCTCAGCCACGCCGCGCCGTTTTTCATTTCCAAAATCCGCCGCAGTTGCGCGGGAACGAGCGAATTCATCCAAAATTCCCGCGCGTTCCCGCGAAAATCGGGCAGCGCGCCGCCGTGAAATCCGCCGTCCTCGGCGACGAACAATTTTCCGCCGGAAACGCGGGAACGGGCGAGAGGCGTCAGTCCGCTGACGTGCCACGGCGGCAGGCAGACGAAACAGTTCAGAGGCGTTCCCGCCGACAACTTCAGCGCGGAAATCAATCCGCGCGCGCCAGCCTCGAGCGTCCGCGCCGTGTGCGCGACGAAGCGGATTTTTCCGCCGCTGCCGCCGCTGGCGACGAAAATTCTTCCCGCAGGAACGCGCCCGATTTCGCGGGAGCGCGCGGCGAAATTTTGGACGAGCGCGTCGGCGACCTCGCGCTGCGTCCGCGTCCACGTCGGATTCATCAGAAACGCGTCCGCGTCGGCGTTTCCGTAAACCTTTTCGATTTCGGAAAAATACGCGCGCGGCGAACGCCCGCAGATCACTCGCGGATAATCGCTCATTTTTTTCCTCAAAATGAAACGCCCCCGAGCGAGCGTCAACCCCGAATCCCGCCTCGCGGGAACGTTCCCGCGGAAGCGCGGCGGGAAAGGCGGCGGAAAAGGCGCTCCCGAAAAAAAATAGTGTTCGACTTCACGCCGAATTAGCGGTGTTTTATTAGGGCATGTCCAATCAGATGAACAACCGTTTTTCTCAAAAGAAAAAACCGACGAAGGCGGGCGGAGACGACCGCAACCTCGTTCTCGTCGACGACGATTTTCAAGATGCGGATTTCGAAGACCGTGTGTGGCTTTTTTGGCAACGCCACGGCAAGCAAACCGTCGCGGCGGCGGTCGTCGTTTTTCTCGCCATCATCGGCGTGATCGTCTGCGTCGAAGTCGGGAAAATGCGCCTCGCCGCGATGCAGGCGGACTATGCGGCGGCGGGAACGGCGGAAGAAAAGCTCGCGTTCGCGAAGGCGCATGAATCCAAGCCGCTCGCGGGAACGGCGTATTTCGCCGTCGCCGGAGAATTTTCGGAAGCCGGAAAATTCGCCGAAGCCGCCGAGGCGTTCGGGAACGCCGCCCGCGTTTTCGACGGGCTGAACGATTTTTCCGCGATGCGCGACCGCGCGCTGATCGCGCAGGCGGCATGCCTCGCGCGGACGGGAACGCCGACCGACGCGGCCGCCGCCGAGTCGCTTCTGAAAAAACTCGCGGAATCGCCCAAAGCCGATCCGCTTTACCGCGGACAGGCGATGTATGAACTCGCCGCCGCCGCGCTCGACGCGGGAAACACGGCGGAAACGCGGCTTTGGCTCAACGAAATGGACCGCGCGCTCGAGCCGACGAACCTCTGGCAAATCCACAAGCGCGCGCTGATCGAAATCGAACCGAAGCTCGCGCTGCCCGACGTTCCCGCCGCGACGGAAACGACGCCGCCGGCGGACGACGCGCGGAACGCTTAATTTTTTTTTCCCGTTTCCCCCAAAAAAAAATGCCCGAACCCGAAAAATCCGCCGTTCCCGCGATAGAAGTCCGCCGCCTCTGCAAAACGTTCGGAAGCAATCGCGCCGTCGCCGACGTTTCGTTCACGGTAATGCCGGGCGAAATCGTCGGATTTCTCGGTCCGAACGGCGCGGGAAAATCGACGACGATGCGCATTCTCGCCGGACTGACTCGGGCGGACTGCGGCACGGCGAAGCTGTGCGGCGTTCCCGTGATGACGCGCCCGCTCGACGCCAAGCGGCATTTGGGCTACATGCCCGAAAACAATCCGCTTCCGGAAGAACTGCGCGTGATCGAATATCTGCGCTGGCGCGCGAAGCTGAAAAACGTGCCGCGGAAGAAAATCGCCGAGCGCGTCGATGCGGTCATGGAAGCCTGCGATCTCGCGCGGAAAGCGCGGCGCAAGCTGATTGGCACGCTTTCGAAGGGTTTCCGCCAGCGCGTCGGAATCGCGGACGCGCTGCTTTCCGAGCCGGACGTCATCATTCTCGACGAGCCGACCATCGGGCTGGATCCGCACCAGATTCTCGGCATACGCGCGCTGATCCGCAGCTTGCGGGAACGCAAGGCGGTTCTGATTTCCAGCCACATTCTGCCGGAAATCGAAAACGTCTGCGACCGCGTCATCATCATCAACGGCGGGCGAATCGTCGCGGCGGGAACGCCGGAAGAGCTACGCGGCGAGTTCATTCGCTCCAAGACGTTTTTCATCGAGACGGACGCTCCCGCGGAAAAAATTTCCGCGTTGCTCGGCGGCGGAAAAATCGAACCGGCGGAAGCGGCGACCGGTGCGTGGCTCGCGGTCGTTCCCGCGACGGAAAACATCGACACGGCGGAAGTCGTTTCGGAGCTCGTGCACTGCGGATTCGCCGTGCGCGCGTTCTGCGAAAAGCCTTCCAGCCTCGAAGACATTTTCATCGCCGCGACCAGACGGAGCTACGACATCACGTCACGCGTCTGAAATGCGTTCCCGCCGATAATTCCCGTTCCCGAAAATTTTCTTTTTTTTTGATGAAGCATTTTCTGATCATTTTCAAATACGAGCTGCGCCTGCTTTTCATTTCGCCGGCGACTTACGTCGCGGGAACGATTTTTCTCGCGCTGATGGGCGGGCTTTACTGGCTCGCGTTGCAGCGTTCTTCCGTCGGCTCGCTGGACGACGCGCTTCCGGTCGAAGTTTATTTTCAGCTCTTTTTCGTGCCGTTGCTGATTCTCGTCCCGCTGATCACGATGCGCTCTTTCGCCGAAGAACGCCGCACGGGAACGCTCGGCGCGCTGATGACGACGCCGACTGGCGCGCTCCCGATCGTGCTCGGAAAATTTTTCGCGGCGTATGCGCTGTATATTTTTCTCTGGGCGCTCGCGCTCGGCTTCCCGATTTCGGCGTGGTTCATGCTGCGCGATCTGTATCCCGATCCGCGTCTGCTCGCGGCGGGATCGCTGCTCGGCGGCGCGATTTTCGTCGCGCTCAGCGGGCTGCTCTACATCGCCGTCGGCATTCTCGCGAGTTCGCTGACGCGCTCGATGCTGGTCGCGGGTCTGCTCACGAGCTGCGTGCTCTTCATTCTCGTCGTTTCCGGAGGCGTGCTTCAGTTGCTTCCGCTGGAAAATTACGAATCGCTTTCCGGCGCGAGTTGCCTCATCGAATACCTGTCCACGTTTCGGCATCTCGAGAATTTTTCCCGCGGGCTGATCGATTCCCGCCCGTTCTTCCTGTTCACGAGCGGCGCGGTGCTCGCGCTCGGACTGACGGCGATAAACATCGAATCCAAGGCGTGAGCGATGAACAAAAAACCTTCGTTGTTTTCCCTGAAAGATTTCCGAGGCGTGCGTTTTCTCGGCGCGCTGAACCGCATCGCGCAGGCGTGTCTCGCGCTCACGCTGCTCGTCGGGCTGAATTATCTCGCGGCGCTCCCGTCGTCTTACAGGCGCTGGGATCTGGATTTTGAAAACCGACACGGCATCTGGCCGGAAACGCGCGCACAGCTTAACGAGCTCGCGAAAAAAGCGCCGGAAAACATTTCGGCGGGAGCACCGTGGGTCCGGCTCATCGTCACGCTCCGCCCGCCGGACGCGGGAACGTCTTCCGAGCAGGCGGCGGCGATAACGCTGCTCCGCAAGCAGATTCTCCATCTCGTCGACGATTTCAAATACGAGGCGCAGCAGACGCGGCGCCCGGAGTGGATTCGCTTCGAGACGGCGGATTTGGTGAAAAATTCCCGCCTGAACCGCGAGCTTGAAAAATTCGGCACGCTCCCGTCGAACACGGCGATCGTCGTGCTCTCCGGCGGAAACTGCCGCGCGATCACGTCGGACGAGCTGCTGAAGCTCCGCCCCGGCGCGCGCGGGAACGAAGCGGAAATCGACGGTTTCCGCGGCGAGGAAGCTATCATGTCCGCGATTCTCAGCGTGACGGACACGGCGGCGCCCGTCGCGTATTTTCTTTCGGGCAACGGCGAACTCAGCATCGACAGCAGCAACCGCAGCTACGGGCTTTCGTCCTTCGCACAGACGCTGCGTTCCCGCCGCATTCGCACGGCGACGCTCGATCTTTCCGTCGCGCCGGACGTTCCCGCGGACGCCGCGCTCGTCGTCATCGCCGATCCTCGCGTCGCCGTTCCGCCGCAGACGGAGGAGAAGCTTTCCCGCTACCTGCGGGAACGCAACGGGCGCGTGCTCGCCATGATTTCGCCGGGAACGGACTGCGGTCTGGACAATCTTTTTTACGATTGGGGTCTGCTCTTGCAGGACGTTTTTGTCGTCGAGACCTCGCCGATCTGCCTGCTTCCCGAAGGCAATTTCGCCGTGCGCAGCTTTCCCGCCGAATTGCACAAGACGGTGGAAATTCTCGCCGCACTGAATCTTCCCGTCATCGCCTCGCAGTTCCGCTCCGTGGAGGAAGACCTCGGCGCGAAAGAGGACCGCACGCGCAAGGTTTCCCCGCTGTTCTTTTCCTCCGGCGCGAACGCTCCGGAAAACGCCGCGCCGACGAGCTGGGGCGAACGCGATTACCGCACGCCGCCCTACCGCTTCGACACGCGGCGCGGGGACATCGACGGTCCCGTGCCGCTCGCCGCCGTTTCCGAACGCACGGCGGGAACGCGCCTCGGCGTCAGCATTCCGGGCGGTCGGCTCGTCGTCATCGGCTCGGGAGAACTCGCGACGAACGCGCAGCTTGAAAACGGCGGGAACAAGCCGTTTCTGCTGAACACCGTGAACTGGCTCATCGACCGCGACATCATGCTGAACATTCCGCCGCGCCCGATTTCCGAATTTCGCCTAAAAGCCACGCCGCCAGACCTCGAACACGTCGGCTGGAATTTCCTGTTCTTCCCGATCGGTCTCGCCTTTTTCGGGCTGCTCGTCTTCTATTGGAGAAAACGCGACTGACGGCGCGCGTTCCCGCAAAAAAACGAACTTTCCCGTTTCCACCTTTTTCCCTTTTTTTTCCGCAAATGCGCTTCAAACTCACGATCCTGCTTTTAATCGCGAACATCGTCACGTTCGCGCTCATCTGGAAAAATCTCGGCGGGAACGCCGAAACGGAAATCGCCGCGCAGTCGCTCTTCACCGCCGACATTTCCGAAGTTTCCGTAAGCGCAACGACGAAAAACGCGCCCGTGTTTTCCCTGCAACGGCAGTCGCGCGACTGGCTGCTGGAAAAGCCCTTCATCTGGCGCGCGGATCCATTCGCCGTCAATCGCCTGCTCAACGAACTGCGCTTTCTCGACGACAGCCTCGGGTTTTCCGTCGAAGAAGCCGCCGTCGCGGGAAACACGCTTTCGAGCTACGGGTTGGAAAAACCCGCCGCTGTCGTTTCCGTGAAGGATTCCGCGGGAACGCATGAACTCCGCATCGGAAAAACCACGCCGGACGGACGCAGTGTCTACGTCCTTTCGCCCGACGGGCAAAACATCATTCCCGCGCCCATTTCGCTGCTCAACGCGATTTCGCAGACGCCGGACGAGTTGCGCGTGCGCGAGGTCTTTTCCCTGCGCCCGTTCGAAATCCGCGCCGTAACCGTGCGGCTGGCGTTTTCCGGCGGGATCGAACAACGCGTCGGGCTCGTGCGTTCCCGCGGGAACGGCGACGCGAACGAGGAGGAAACGTCCGCGTGGCGTTTCGAAACGCCCATCGCGGCGGCGGCGGATTCGCAGCGCGTTGAAAAACAGCTCTCCGAACTCGCCGCGATCGCCTACGTCCGCTTCGTTTCTGGAGACGTCGCGCCGGACGACGCGTCCGGGCTGAAAATGCCGGAGCTGCGCTTCACGCTCGACACGGGAACGCGCAGCCGAACGCTTCTCGTCGGCGCGCCCGACCCGACGGACGCGTCCGGGAAAACGCTTTTCGCGAAACTGGAAGACAATCCCGCGATCTTCACCGTTCCCGCGGAAACCGTCAACGCGTGGAAATCGGCGGCAAGCACGCTGCGCGATCCGTATTTCCTGAATTTCAATCCCGCCAACCTCACGGCGATCACCATTCACGACGAGCAGAACGCGCTCGTGCTTCATCGCCTGAATTTCTCCCGCGCGGAAACGGCTTCTGCGGCAGATTCGGAAAAGACCGCGGACGGGAACGCGTCGCCGCTCGGCGCCATCGTCGCGCCGCGTCCGGAAATTTTTTCCACCGTCTCCGCAGCCGAAAAAAATCCGCTCTACAACGCGTGGCAGATGCCGGTCGCGCCCGGTTCGAGCGTAACGAAAGCGACGGCGACCGATCCCGCCACCGTCGCCGCGCTGATCGAACACCTGCGGAATCTCCGCGCGACGCGCGCTCCCGACGCGGACAATCCCGCGTTCTCCGCCGCCCAGCGCCGCCAGTGCGAAGCCTTCGTCGCCGACGTCGCGACGCCCGAAGACATCGTTCAGATGAAATTCAACACGCCGCTACGCATCGTCGAGCTCGAATTTTCTCTTCCCTCCGGAAAAACGAAAACGCAGACGCTAACGATCGCTCCCGCCGCCGGAAACGATATGCCAATTCACGCAAAGACGGGAACGGCAATTTATTCGATCACGCCGGAAATCCTTTCCGACCTGAGCGTCCAGCCCTCGCACTTCCGCGACCGCACCGTCAGCACGCTCCCCGCCGGCGGAAAAATCGTCGCCCTCAAACTCTCCGAAATCGACGGCACGCGGGAAACGACAATTCTCGACGAAAAAGCACCCGACGGGAGCGACAACTGGGCGGAAACGCTCGAAAAAAATCCCGAACCGTTCCCGCAGGCACTGGCAAAGCTGCTCAAAGCCACGGAAACCGTCGTCGCCGAATCCTATTTGCCGCAACCGTTCTCGCGGGATTTCATCGACACGGAATACCTCGATGCGGGCGTTCCCGAAACGTGGCGCTACAAAATCGAACTTTCCGTGACGCTCGCCGACGGCGAGAAAAACGCGCGCGGCAAAACCGAAACCATAACCTATTACCTCACGCGGCGGCTCGGCGGCACGACGCAGATCGCCGGCGCGCCCGCACAAAACTGCATTTTCCGCATTCGGCAAAGCTTCATCGACGCGATGCACACGCTCACGTTCAACCGCTCCGGCATCATTCCCGAAATCGGCGAACCCGTCGGCATCCCCTCCGGAAACATCGTTCCCGCGCAATAATTTTTTCTAAAAAAAAACTTCAATGGAAAAACACGCCGAAACCTCCTACTCCGTCGCCACCGGCGGGAACGCAATTCTCGTTCTGATTCGCGGTCGCGCGACTTACACGACCTGCCGCGCGTTCGGCGAATTTCTCGACGCCGCACCGGCGACGGGTCGCCGCACGCTGATCATCGACTTAAAAGAATGCGCGAGCCTCGACAGCACCGTGCTCGGGCTTATCGCGGGCGCGGCGGCGGATTTTCGGAAAATTGGCGGCGAAATCTACATTCAGAACGCCGTCGGGCGCATTCGCGAAGTCATCGAAAATCTCGGTCTGCCCGAACTGCTCACGCTGATGCCGGAAGACGAAACCGTTCCCGCGGCGGACGCGCTGCTCTCCGCGAAAATGGAGGAACGCGCCGCCGCTCCCGCCGTCAACAGAACGATTCTGCGCGCGCACGAAACGCTCATGGAGGCGAATCCGGAAAACATCGCGCGCTTCAAGGACGTCGTCGCCTTCATGCGCGAGGATCTCGGTCAGAATCTGGATTGAAAAAAAAAGGCGTTCCCGCGCGAGCGGCGGAATCCTTTTGAAAAACGCGCAAAAAAAGGCGTTCCCGCGCGAAAACGGCTCGTCGCCGCGCGGGAACGCCCGAACTTCAAACAGGTTTCACACAACAAAACCAGAAATTTTATTTCGCGCGGGAACGGCGGCGACGACGCGCCGCGACCAGTGCCAACGCGCCCACGCCCGCGAGCAAGCCGAACGCGCTCGGCTCGGGAACGGAAATCGCCGCAATCGCAAGCGAATTTACACTCGCCGCGTCGGTTGCGCTGAGCGCGGAATCAAAGAAATAGACGGAAGAAATGTCGG
>CAZWIK010000014.1:0-41531 GCA_964633895.1 uncultured Enterobacteriaceae bacterium
TGCGTAATTTCAAAAAAAAGTCAAAATCAACGAATTATCTGTTGATGAAACAAAGAAAAAACGGACACAAATTTCTACTCTTGTAGATTACTACGATTTTCCCTTCTTTTATTTTTAGAAAGAATTTTTGAGGACGGGAAGCCGTCACGAAAGAAAAAAAAGATTCGCTTGCGACGGGCGGCTTCAGCCGACGTCGACGGGATCGACGTCAAGCAGTTCGATGACGTCCTGCGGCCACGGGAACGCGGCGCGGAGCTGCACGAGGCGCGCGCTCACGCGCATCACGTTTTCGCAAAAATACCAGAGATGAAAGCGGTAGTTGTCCTGAATTTTTTCCGTCGGACAGGGCGCTGGACCGCGGATTTCGCAAAGCTCCGGCGCGTTTTCTTCGAGAAAATCCGTCCAGCTCTCGGCGGTCTCTTCGACGAGCGCGGCGTCGTTCCCGCGAAAAAGATGCCGAATGACGTGGCGTAGCGGCGGATAGCCGAATTCCCTGCGTCGCGCCAATTCGTCTTCGAGAAAATCGTCAAATTCCGCGCGCTTGGCGAACTGAATCGGCGCGGCGGCGGGCGTGAACGTCTGCACCAGAACTTCGCCCTCGAGCTCGCCGCGTCCGGCTCTTCCCGCGACTTGGACGAGAAGCTGGAACGTGCGTTCCGCCGCGCGGAAATCGGGAACGTGGAGCGACAGATCCGCGTCGAGGATTCCCGCGAGCGTTACGCGCGGAAAATCCAAGCCTTTCGCGATCATCTGCGTGCCGAGCAGAATGTCGATTTTGCCCGCGCGAAAATCTCCGAGAATTTTCCGGAATTCGTTTTTCTTCGCCATCGTGTCCGCGTCGAGCCGAACGGCGACGGCGTCCGGAAAAATGTTTTTCAGAATTTCCTCCGCGCGCTGCGTGCCGAACCCGCGACGGCGAATTTTTTCCGATCCGCACGCGGGACAGCGCGACGCGGCGGGTTCAACGTGGTCGCACAGGTGGCAGCGCATCAGCTCTTCCGCGCGGTGATACGTCAGCGGCGCGGAGCAGTGCGGGCAGGTTACGACGTGTCCGCATTCCGGGCAGATCAGCGCGCGGGAATAGCCGCGGCGATTGAGAAAAAGAATGCTCTGCTCGCGGCGTTCGAGGCGTTCCCGCAGCGCGTCGATAAGCGGTCGCGAGAACGTCATCTGGTCGCCGACGGCGTGAAGAATCTCGCGCCGCATGTCGATGATTTTCATCGGCGGGAACGCTCGGTCGTCCACGCGTTTTTCGATGCGGTTCAGAATGTATTTTCCCGTTTTCGCGTTGAAAAAACTTTCGAGCGAGGGCGTCGCCGAGCCGAGCACGCAGACCGCGCCGCAGAGATGTGCACGGAAGACGGCGACGTCGCGTCCGTGGTAAAACGGCGTTTCGCCTTGCTTGAACGACGGTTCGTGCTCTTCGTCGACGACGATCAGGCGCAGATTTTTCATCGGCGCGAAAATCGCCGAGCGCGCGCCGACGAGCAGACGAGCGTTCCCGCGCGCCATCGCCATCCACGCGTCGCGGCGTTCGCCGTCGGACAAATTGCTGTGCCAGACGACGATCTGCGTCGCGCAGTCGGAAAGGCGGGCACGCAGACGTTCGACCGTCTGCGGCGTGAGCGCGACTTCGGGAACGAGAAAAATCGCGCTTCCGCCGGATTCGAGAACGCGCCGAATCGCTCCGATGTAAACTTCCGTTTTTCCGGAGCCTGTAACGCCGTGCAGGAGGTGCGTGCGGAATTTTTTTTCGGCAAGGCTCGCGCAGATGGAATTGAGCGCGGATCGCTGTTCGTCGTTCAGCGTCGGCGGGAGCGTCGCGACGGCGTTCCCGCGCGCGCCGCCTTCGAAATCGTCGTCGTAGGCAAGCCGCGATTTGATGAAAATTTCCTCCCGCGCGATTCCCGCCGCGAGCAGCGCGTCGATTACCGCCGCAGAAAACGGCAGTGCCGCCCGCGGGAACGCTTCCCGCGTTTTTTCTTTGAGAAAATCGTAGAGCGCGGCTTGTTTTTTCGCGCGGCGGCGGATTTTTTCGAGTTCTTCGGCGGAGAGTTCGCGCGCAAGCGAGATCCGTTTTTCCGACGCGGGGCGCACGCTTCGGCGAACGACGCTCGGCAAAATCGTCAATAGCACGCTGTTGAGCGGCGCGGCGTAGTAGGCGGCGATCCATTCGCAGAGTTTCAGCGCGTCGGGCGTGAGCACGGGAACGTCTTCGAGAACGTCGGCGACGTCGCGGATTTTTTTTGCCCATTCCGGCTCGGGAACGGCGTCGAGGCTGCGGACGACGCCGAGATTTGCGCGCGCACCGAGCGGAATTTTCACGAGTGATCCGATTGCGATTTTTCCGGAAAATTTCGCGGGAACGCGGTAGGTGTAGGCGCGTCCGCCGCCGTCGAAGGGCATGACTTCGACGAACGCCGCGGGAACGCCGTCGTCGCCGGACGCGGCGGGCGAAACTGTTTCCGGAAACCAGTCCATTTTTTCGTCGGAAAATGAAAATCGCGTTCCCGCGCGCTTGCAAGGTTTTCCCGCGCAAAATTTTCCTTTCCGAACGCGGGAAACGGAGTAGAATCGGGAAGCAACCAGACGCATCAATTCAATCGAAAAAATTATGTCATACAAAGGTTATCTCGAAACAGCGAAAACCCGCCTCGCGGAAATCCGCGAAGCCGGACTTTACAAAGACGAGCGCGTGATCGCCAGTCCGCAGGCGGCGCATATCCGCCTCGAGGACGGACGCGACGTCATCAACATGTGCGCGAACAACTATCTCGGTCTCGCGGACAATCCGGACGTCATCAAGGCGGCGCACGAAGCGCTCGACAAATACGGATTCGGCTGCGCGTCCGTGCGCTTCATCTGCGGTACGCAGACGATTCACAAGCAGCTCGAAGCCGCGATTTCGAAATTTCTCAAAACCGAGGACACGATTCTCTACGGCGCGTGCTTCGACGCGAACGGCGGGCTTTTCGAATGCCTGCTCAAAGAGGGCGACGCGATCATTTCCGACGAATTGAACCACGCGTCGATCATCGACGGTGTGCGCCTTTGCAAGGCGACGCGCTACCGCTACAAAAACAACGACATGGCGGATCTCGAAGCGAAGTTGCAGGAAGCGCGCGCGGCGGGAGCGAAAAACATCATGATTTTCACCGACGGCTCGTTCTCGATGGACGGCGTCATCGCGAATCTCAAAGGCATCTGCGATCTCGCGGACAAATACGACGCGCTCGTCGGTTTCGACGAATGCCACTCGACGGGTTGCCTCGGCGCGACGGGGCGCGGCACGCACGAATACTGGGGCGTGATGGATCGCGTGGACGTGATCACGGGAACGCTCGGCAAGGGAATTTCCGGCGGGAGCGGCGGCTTCACTTCCGGCAAAAAGGAAATCATCGAATTGCTCCGCCAGCAGTCGCGTCCGTATCTTTTCTCGAACTCGATCGCTCCCGCGATTGTCGGCGGCGCGCTCAAAGCACTTGAGCTTTTGGAGAAAGATCCGTCGTTCGTGCAACGCATTCAGGAGAACACGAAGTTCTGGCGCGAAGGGCTGACGAAAGCGGGCTTCGACGTCGTTCCGGGAACGCATCCAGTTACGCCGGTGATGCTCGGCGACGCGCGCCTGGCGCAGGAATATTCCCGCCGCCTACTCGAAAAAGGCATTTACGCGATCGGCTTTTTCTATCCGGTCGTGCCGAAAGGAAAAGCGCGAATCCGCACGCAGATCACCGCCGGACATACGCGCGCGGATTTGGAAAAAGCACTCGCCGCGTTCATCGAGGTCAAAAAAGAACTGGACGCCGAGCAGGCTTGAAGTTTTTCCAGTCTCCGAAATTCAAAAAAAAAAGCGTTCCCGTGCGGCAAAAGCCGATTCCCGCGGGAACGCTTTTCGCTTTCTTCGTTTCGTCAAATTCTTTTTCATAAAACTCATGCCGGTTTACATTTACGTCGAAATCAATCCGGACGGGAGCGAAGGCGACCGCCTCGAAATCGAACAGGGCTTGAACGACGCGCCGTTGACGAAGCACCCGCTGACGGGAACGCCGCTTCGCCGCGTTTTTTCCGCGCCGGGACTGGCGACGCAGTATTCCGAGGGCGAAATGAAGCGAAAAAGCGTGGACGAAAACTATTTCGCTTCGCGCGGATTCACGAAATACGAACGCGATCCCGCGACGGGCGTTTATCACAAGACCGCGGGAACGGATCCTCACGCGCCAGAAACGTTTCGCAAACCGCGCGGGAACGAACTGCTTCCGCACGAAGACAATCTCCTGCACGGCGACGGCTGCGGCTGCGCGGCGTGCCGCGGTCGGCATCGCCATCGCGACTGACCTCCGCCGACGCGGGCACGACCGTTCCCGCGCGCCGCGGCGTGTCCTTTTTCGCGCGGGAACGCAGGTTTGGCGCGGCGATTGCAGAAAACGCACCGCGGGAGCGTCCTCGCGTCCCGTTTTTTGCCTTGCGAACGCAGGCGAGAAATTAGATTCTTACCCTTTCATATTTCTTTTGAAAATCCAGCAGTTATATGGGCATTTCCTCCATTTTTAAAATTTTCGCCGGTCGGCATCACCGGCAGTTCGTCCGCAAATGCAAACCGATCGTCAGAAAGATCAATGCCTTGGACGCGGATTTTCAGCGGCTTTCCGACGACGCGCTGAAAGCGAAAACGCCGGAGCTGATGGAGCGCCTCAAAAAAGGCGAAACGCTGGAGCAGCTTTTGCCGGAAGCGTTTGCCGTCGTGAAGAACGCCGCGCGCCGGCTCTGCGGCTCGACGGTCGTCGTCTGCGATCACGAGCTGAAATGGGACATGGTGCATTTCGATGTGCAGCTCATCGGCGGGATCGCGCTTCACCGCAACAAAATCGCGGAAATGGCGACGGGCGAGGGCAAGACGCTGGTGGCGACGCTCCCGCTTTACCTCAACGCGCTCACGGGGCGCAACTGCCAGCTCGTTACGGTGAACGATTATCTCGCGCGCCGCGACTCGGAGTGGATGGGGCATCTTTTCAAATTTCTCGGGCTGACCGTCGGCTGCATTCAAAATTCGATGCCGCCGCGGGAACGCCGCGCCGCCTACGCGTGCAACATCACTTACGGAACGGCGTCGGAATTCGGTTTCGATTATCTGCGCGACAACGGCATGGCGACGTCGCTCGACGAGCAGGTGCAGAGCGATCATTATTACTGCATCGTCGATGAAATCGACTCGATTCTGATCGACGAGGCGAGAACGCCGCTCATCATTTCCGGTCCCGTTCAGGAAGACCGCGCCGAGCCGTTCGACGAATTCAAGCCCGGCGTGCAGAAAATCGTCGAAAAGCAGATGCGCCTCTGCAACACGCTCGTCGAATCCGCGCGGAAGCTGCTCGACCGCGCGTCCCGCGGGAACGACGCCCGCGCCGAGGAAGCGGGATTGGTCAAGCTGCTTCAGGTCAAACTCGGCGCGCCGCGCAACAAGCAATTTCTCAAAATGATGGAAAACGGCGAGTGGCGCAAAAAGCTCGACAATTTCGACGCGGAAATGATGAACGCGTTCAATCGGGAACGCCGTTTTCAGATCAAGGAAGAACTTTATTACGCGATCGACGAAAAACGCCGCGAGTCCGATTTGACGCAACTCGGACGCGACACGCTTCGTCCGGACAATCCCGACGCGTTCGTTCTGCCCGACATTCCGTCGGAATTCGTCGCGATCGACGCGCGCGAAAATCTTTCCGCCGACGAACGCGCCAAGCTCAAGCAGGAAGCGGAAGACCGTTTCGTCCGCGCGAGCGAAGACATTCACTGCATTTCCCAGCTTCTCCGCGCCTACGCGCTCTTTGAAAAGGACGTTCACTACGTCATCAAGGACGGCAAAGTGATGATCGTCGACGAGAACACGGGGCGCATCATGCCCGGTCGCCGCTGGAGCGACGGTCTGCATCAGGCGATCGAGGCGAAGGAAAACGTCGAAATCGAGAAGGAATCGAAGACCTACGCGACGATCACGATTCAGAATTATTTCCGCATGTATGAAAAGCTCGCGGGAATGACGGGAACGGCGGAAACGGAAGCCGGAGAATTTTACGACATCTACCGCCTCGGCGTCGTCGCGATTCCGACGAACAAGCCGTGCATTCGCATCGACGAAGACGACACCATTTTCAAGA
This sequence comes from uncultured Enterobacteriaceae bacterium, assembly GCA_964633895.1. Taxonomy (GTDB): domain Bacteria; phylum Verrucomicrobiota; class Verrucomicrobiia; order Opitutales; family UBA953; genus Spyradosoma. Next base: position 6,153 of record CAZWIK010000014.1, read on the forward strand.
CGCGCCGCGAAAAATACGCGGAAGCCGTCAAAGAAATCAAGGCGGCGCACGAGCGCGGACAGCCCGTTCTCGTGGGAACGGCGAGCGTCGAGGCGTCGGAAACGCTTTCCCGAAGCCTGAAATACGCGGGAGTGCCGCACAACGTGCTCAATGCGAAAAATCATGAAATTGAAGCGCAGATCGTCGCGCAGGCAGGGCAAAAAGGCGCGGTTACGATCGCGACGAACATGGCGGGGCGCGGGACGGACATCAAGCTCGGCGAAGGCGTGCGGGAACTCGGCGGGCTTTTCGTGCTCGGCACGGAGCGCCACGAATCGCGCCGCGTCGATCGCCAGCTGCGCGGGCGCTGTTCCCGCCAGGGCGATCCCGGCCGTTCGAAATTTCTCGTTTCTCTGGAAGACGATCTGATGCGCCTGTTCTCGAACGCGGGCGTGATTTCCCGCGTTCTTCAGAAATCCTTCGTCGAGGGTCAGCCGCTTCAGCATTCGCTGCTGAATCGCTCGATTGAAACGGCGCAACGGCGCGTCGAAGCCGTGCATTACACGTATCGGAAAAACACGCTGCAATACGACGACGTTTTCAACAAGCAGCGCGAAATCATTTACGGAATCCGCAACGAAGCCCTGAAAACAGACAAGCCGCGGGAACTGCTCTTCGCACTCGTCGAAGAAGAGCTGAACGACCGCACGGAATCGGCGATTCCCGCCGACGAAAAAGCGGACGTGAATCGGGTCGTTCTCGAAGATTTTGTGCGTTGGCTGAACATGACGTTCCCGCTGCATTTCACGGCGGAGGAACTGCTCGCCGCGCGCGGCGAAGGCGCGGCGGAACTCGTTTTGAAACGCGTCCGCGCGGCGTATTCCGAGCGCGATTCCTTCGAGGGCGCGGAGGCGCTCAAAGGCATGGAGCGCTACATCATTCTCCGCGCGATCGACAAAAACTGGCAGGACCACCTCGCCGAAATGTCGGATCTGCGCCAGAGCATCGGACTGCGCGGCTACGGTCAGCGCAATCCGCTCGTCGAATACAAGAACGAAGCGTTCACGTGCTTCAAGACGATGCTCGGACGCGTCCGCACGGACGTCTGCACTGGACTTTTCCGCTCGGCGACGAGCTACGAAGCGTTTGAACAGCTCATTCGCCGTCTGCGAGGTGCGGAAATTCCGTCTGCGCCGAAAAACGCCGAAGCCCCGCACAAAGCCGTTCCCGCCGTGGAAAAATCGCCGCTCGCCGACGCGCTTTTGGCGAACGCTTCCGCGACGGAAACAGGCGCGTCCGCCGCTCCCGCGGGAACGGACGGAATCGGGCGGAACGACCTCGTCGAAATCGTGCTGAACGGCGAGACGCGCGTCGTCAAATGGAAAAAAGCGCAGGCGATGATCGCGAACGAAGGCTGGGCTTTCGTCAAAAAAGCCTGAACGTTTTTCCCGCGGGAACGCGCACGACGCCGTTTCGGCTGAGCCGCTGCGCGTTTTCCCGAAAAAATGCGAGTCATGAACGTCCCACAGATTCCGGATTCGGAATGGCTTGACCTCGTTTCTCCGAGCGCGCTCCGCGAAGGCAAGGCACTTTCGCGGACGGTTTCTTCGCTCGTCTGGGAGGCACCGTTTCTTCGGGGAAAAGTCGCGGACGGCGCACGGAATTTTCTCGTTTCGCTGAATCTGCGTTCCCGCACGTTCCCGCAGGCGGAATGCTCGTGCGAGCTTGGTTCCGCGCGCAGAATCTGCCGCCACGCGCTCGCCGTCTATTTCGCGTATTTCGCGCCATTGCTCAAAGCGGCGGAGGCGGCTCGGCTCGCGGCGGAAAAACGCGCCGCCGCGTCGTCCGTTCCCGCGCGAGCTTCCCGTGAAAAAAGCGTTCCCGCGCCATCGCCGCGAACTTTCGCGGGAACGCCGGGCGCGCCGATTTTCGGAGAACGCGGAAAAAAATCCGCGCCCGCCGAGTGCGGACATTGCGCCGTGGACGGTGGGCGAGAATGGATTTCCGTCGTGCTTCCTCTGCGGGAAACGCCGTTCGCTTCCCGTTTCCGCGACGTGCTGAAAAACGGCGGATTTACGTTGGACGCGCGTTCCCGCCGCTGGTTTCTGCACGGCGAGCACAAGACGCTGAACTTCATCGCCGAGCATCGCGACGCGCTTGAAAAAGACGGTCGCGCCGCGTATTCCGAAAATTTCCGCAAGTTCCTGCGATCGACGAAAACCGCGAAAATTTTCTGCGACGCTCAGCCCGCGCGGGACGGCGGGAACGCTTTCGACTTGTGCGTGCGGCTGGAAACGCACGGCGTGTCCGAACGCGAAATCGCCGACGCGCTCGCGCGCGGGCAGCTTTACGTCAAGCGCGACGCGGATAGAATCGTTTTTCTTTCGCCGCAGCGTCTGGAAAAAATTTCCGCCGTGCGGGAACGCCTCGGACGCGGCGAAATTTCGGGAACGGAAAATGTTTTTCGGAGGCGTTTTTCCTCCGCGGAACTGCCCGCCGCGGAAAACGCGCTGGAAGAACTCGGCGTGAATTTTCTGCCGCCAGAATCCTGGCGGGAACGTTCCGCCGCGTTGCGGGATTTGAGCCGTCTCGCCGAGCCGCCCGTTCCCGCGGCACTTTTTTCGCGTCTGCGGCTTTATCAGCAGATCGGCGCGGCGTGGCTCTGGCATCTGCACGAGAACGGTCTCGGCGGATTGCTCGCCGACGAAATGGGACTCGGAAAAACCGTGCAGGCGATTGCGTATCTCGCGGCGGTTTTTGCGCGGGAAGAGCCGCGAGAATTCTCGCCGCGCGCGCTACTCGTCGTTCCCGCCGGATTGATCGAAAACTGGCGGCGGGAACTCGCCCGCTTCGCGCCGGAAATTCCCGTCGTCGTTCATCACGGTTCGCAGCGTCGCGCGTCCGCCGGAAAAAGTCCGTTCCCGCGCGGCGTCGCGCTCACATCTTATTCCACGTTGGCGATTGATCTCGACATTTTCCGCGCGTGCAGCTGGCACACGATCATCGCCGACGAAGCGCAGCAGATCAAGAATCGGCGTTCCCGCAACGCGCGTTCGCTGAAAGAGCTTTCGGCGGGAACGCGTTTCGTGTTGACGGGAACGCCGATTGAAAATTCGCACGAGGATCTGCGCTCGCTGTTCGAATTTCTGATGCCCGGATTTCTGCCGCCCGCCGCCGCCGGAATTTCCGCCGTCGCGCGGCGGGAATGGGATCGGGAGCACCTGAAGAATCTCGTCGCGCCGTATATTTTGAGGCGGACGAAATCCGCCGTCGCGCCGGAGCTTCCTCCGCGCATCGAGCAGACGGTCTGGTGCCGCTTTGGGGAGGCGCAGTCGAAGCTCTACGAGGAATGGAAAACGCGTTCCCGCGAGGAATTTTTCAAACTCGAAATGGCGGGAGCATCGGATTCCCGTCTGCGCATCGCCGCGTTTTCGCAGCTTCTGCGCCTGCGGCAGATTTGCACGGAGCCGCGCGTCGTCTCGCCTGAATTTCCGGAGGCGGAATCCGCGAAGCTGCGCGCGTTCCGCGAGCTGCTCGACGAAGCGCAGGCGGGCGGGCATCGAATGCTCGTTTTTTCGCAGTTCGTTTCCGTGCTGGATTTTCTCGCGGCGGCGTTGAATGCGGACGGCGTGCCGTTTTGCCGCATCGACGGTTCCGTGCGGGAGCGTTCCCGCGAATGCGACCGCTTCAACGCGTCGCCGGAAATTCCGGTTTTTCTGATTTCGCTGAAAGCGGGCGGGCTGGGGCTGAACATCACGGGAGCGGACACGGTCGTGCATTACGATCCGTGGTGGAATCCCGCCGCCGAAGCGCAGGCGACCGACCGCGCGCACCGCATCGGGCAGACGCGCGCGGTTTCCGTGCTGAAGCTCGCCATCGCCGATTCCGTCGAGGAACGCGTGCTTTCTCTCCAGCGCGAAAAACGGCGGCTTCTGGAAGAGCTTTTCGAGGCGAGCGATCCCGGGAACGCGAAAATCTCGCTTTCGGAAATCAAGGAGCTTTTCGCCTGACGGCGCGGAGTTGTGTTCCCGTTTTTTTTGTTTTGCGGTAACGCTCAAAAACGGGTTTTCTAAATCCGTTCACCTCAATAATTTTTACAAATTTATGGCAAAAGAAACAGCTTCCAAACAAGTGGCGAACGACACAAAAAAAGCACTCGAACTCGCGCTTTCCGCCATTAACAAGACCTACGGCGAAGGCACGCTCATGCGCATGGGCGACGCGACGAAGATGGACGTCACGACGATTTCCACGGGATCGGTCGCGATCGATCTTGCGCTCGGCGTCGGCGGGCTCCCGCGCGGTCGTATCGTCGAAATCTACGGTCCGGAATCTTCCGGAAAAACGACGCTCTGCCTCAGCGTGATCGCGCAGGCGCAGCGGGAAGGCGGCACGGCGGCGATCATCGACGTCGAGCACGCGCTCGATCCGCGCTACGCGAAAGTCGTCGGCGTCGATTTGGAAAACCTGCTCGTCTCGCAGCCGGAAAGCGGCGAAGACGCGCTGAACATCGTCGAGACGCTGGTGCGTTCCGGCGCGGTGGACGTCGTGGTGCTTGACTCGGTCGCGGCGCTCGTCTCCAAACAGGAGCTCGACGGGCAGATGGGCGACACGACGGTCGGTCTGCAGGCGCGCATGATGTCGCAGGCGATGCGCCGGCTCACGGCGGCGATCGCGAAATCCAAGTGCATCTGCATTTTCACGAATCAGATCCGCGAAAAAATCGGCGTGATGTTCGGTTCGCCGGAAACGACTCCGGGCGGGCGCGCGCTGAAATTTTTCGCGTCGGTGCGCATGGACATCCGTCGCATCGGGCAGATCAAGGAGCCGTCCGGCAAGGTCATCGGCAACCGCACGAAGATCAAGGTCGTCAAAAACAAGGTCGCGTCGCCGTTCACGGAATGCGAATTCGACATCATGTATAACGAGGGTATTTCGCGCACGGGATCGGTCATCGATCTCGGCGTCGAACACAAAATTCTCGAAAAGAAGGGCGCGTGGATCGCTTACAACGGCAATCTCATCGGGCAGGGACGCGAGGCGGCGAAAGATTTTCTGAAGAAAAATCCGGAAACGCTCGCGGAAATCCAGAGCAAAATCATGGAAAAAGTTCACCCGACCGTCGGCGAAACGCTCGGCGCGGGCGGCGACGAAAAGCCGTCCGACGCAGCGGCTTGACTGCCCGCGTTCCCGCGACGAGAGGGCGGGAACCTTTTCAAAACGTTCCCGCGCGACGGAATTTTCCGTCCCGCGGGAACGCTTTATTTCACGACGCCGCGCGTTATCGTTTTTTTTCAAAAAAAAGGAACGGGGAAAAGACAAAAAAAAGGAAAGCGAACGCTTTTTTTTGCAGAGCATATGTTGCAGGCTACCGGCGAAAAGACAGAACAGGAACAGTGGCGCGAGTGGTTGAAAGAGCACGGACGCCGGCTTCTTCTTTGCGCGCGGCAGTGGACGAGTTCCTTGGCTGAGGCCGAAGACGTTTTGCAGGAGGCGTTCGTGCGCTACTGGAAAAATCAGCGGCATCTTCCGGGGGATCCGAATGCGCTTATCATCACGTCCGTCAGACGTGCGGCGATTGACCTCGGGCGTTCCCGGACGCGTCGAATCAATCGCGAAACGCAGGTCTACGAACTTGAAGACAAAGTGACGTTCTTTGAGCCCGGCGAGGGCGAGATCAACCAGGATCTCGAAAATGCAGTGAAGGCGCTTCCGGCGGAACAGCGGGAAGTGGTCGTCATGAAAATCTGGGGGATGCTGACGTTTGACGAGATCGCCCGCCAGCTCGGAATTTCTCAGAACACGGCGGCGTCGAGGTATCGCTACGCGCTCGCCGCGCTGAGAAAAACCGTCAAACGATAATCAATAGAAACTATTTTTTTTTGGATATGAAGAAACCCGAACAAAAGGATGATTTTTCCGACGTCGAAGCGGCTCTGAAAAAGCTTCGTCCCGTCGGTTTGTCCGCCCGTTTTTACGCCTCGGTCGAGGCAGCGCTGGGCGGGACTTCCCGCGACGAGTCCGTCGCGGAGGAAGATTTTTCCGACGTCGAAGCGGCGTTGAGAACGCTTCGACCCGTCGGTTTGTCCGAGCGTTTTTACGCTTCCGTGCAGTCCGCGCTGGACGCGCGGGACGAAGAAAGCGTTTCCGTCGGCGGCAACACGGCGGCGTTCCCGCAGCGCGGGCACTCCGTTGCGTTCCCGTTCCGTCGTCTGGCGGCTTCCGCGGCGATTCTTCTTGGTGCCGTCGGTCTGGGAATCTGGGGCTTTTCCGTTTCTCCGAAAAAGACGGCGGGCGGTTCGGTCGGAACGTCCGTCGCGGAGCTTTCCGCGCTCGGCGCGGTTTCCAACGTCGCCGTTCAGGGCGTCGCCGCGCTCCCGAAGAAGCGGCGTTCCCACGGGGATTTCCGCCTCGTCAACACGGAGCGCCGTCTGAACGCCGTGAAGCCGATGGACGTCGTGGCGCGGGAAGACGGCTCGCTCGCCCGCAACGTGCGCTACACATATATGGACGAGTATCGCTGGGAAGACAAGGATTCCGGCTCTGCGTTTGTGGAACTTCGCCCGCACGAAGAACTCGTCAGCATGGAAATGAGCATTTACTGATAAAAGGAAAAAATCAGGAGTAGAAATTAAGATGAGCATTGAAAAAAAATATCAGTTGCTGAAAGCCTTGACGCTTGCCGGCGTGTTCCCGTTCTGTTCCGTGGAAGCGTCGGAAGACACCGCCGTTCCCGCGCCGCCGCCGGAGCAGGAGACCGTCGTCGCGGACGTTCCCGTTCCGCCGAAGCCAGAAAGCGACGCGGCGGAAACGGTGCGCTATCCATACCTTGGACTCGCGCTGGATACGCTTCCGGCGGCTTCCTATTGCGAAAATCCGCTTCCCGGCGTTCAGGTGGTTTATGTGATGAAAGATTCTCCTGCGGCGGCGGCGGGATTGCGCAACGGCGACATTCTGATTTCGCTCGACGGGCAGAAGCTCTTCTTCCCGAACCAGTTTTCCGCGCTCGTGCGCTCCTATGAACCCGGCACGAAAGTGGAAATCGTGCTTCTGCGCGGCGGGGAAAAACTCACGAAAACCGCCGTCATCGGCGAGCGGAAAATCCGCCATGTCACCAAATCCGCCCGCTTTTTGAAGCCCGCGAAAGACGACATTCGCATTTACATCAACGGACGGGAAATTTCGCTGGCGGACGGCACCGAACTCGGCGGCTGGATCAGCCTCACGCCGAACGGAATTCTGATCCGTGATTCCCTGGACGTCCCGACCGAATTTCGGAATCTCGTTTCCCGCGCTCACGCCAAGTTGCCGGATTCTCAGCGCGTCCTTTCTTTCCTGCGCCAGCAGTATGACGACGCGCGGAAATCGGCGCTCGGGAAAACGCAGCAGACGTTTTCCCAGGTCTTTTTCGGACACGGAAATTCTGTGATCATCGTCGGGAACGAAAAAGGACGGCAGATCACCGTTTCCCGCGCCGACGACGACAAAATTCTTTTCAGGGGAAACTGCACGACGCAGGAAGACATCGACGCCATTCCCGAAGAAGCGCGGAAAATCATTGACGCGTTCACGGAATTGAAGCCGATGCCGCTTTCGGAGAACGACGATGCCGCCGCCGAGTGAGCTGCGCGTTCCCGTCCCGAAAAAAAATCTTTGAGTTTGTTTATTGAAAGCTCGTCGTGGGTAAAACCACCGGCGTTCCCGTGAAGCGATTCGCGAGAACGCTTTTTTTTGCGCGCCGTGCCGTCCTCCCAAAACGGCGGGAATCTCGGCAACTCGGAGCTGTTCGCGAATTTCGGAGCGATGCTCGGCGCTCGCGACACGCCGGAGGGCGAAATCGCGGTCGCGATGTCGCGCGCGGTTTCGCCCGCGATCTGGGAAAACTTGACAAGCGCGACAAAAAACTTCATAGAAAAAAGAAAATGACGAAAGAAACGGAGAAAGTAATCAAGGAATACAAGCGGAAGTTCGGGAGTCGTCCGTCGACATGCTTCGGCATCGGGTTGGATTTGCAAGCGGAATGGTGGAAAGAGTGCATTCGCACGAACGATCCGGAAACTCCGATCGACGAGGGCTACACCGCTTACATAAAAACCTTGCCGCATGGTGCGACAATCTAAAAAATGACGACGGAAGTCCTTTCCGCGACGTTGCCTGAAAACGAGGTCATCCGCGAGCGCCTGTTGGCGCGTTCCGCGCAGCAAAACGGCGTTCCCGCGCGGGAACGCCGTTCTTTGTCTCACTTCGCCGCCGTACGCGGCGGAAACGCGCTCAATAATTGGCGGCGCGTCGACGCCACTTGCGATTTTCGTTTTCGAGCAATTCGATTCTTTTCTTCGCGGCGTCGAGTTCCGCCTGAATGTCGCTGACGCGGAAATCCGCCGCCGCGGTGCGGTCGTTCGACGCCGTCGTCTGCGCCTGATAACGCTGTTGCAGGTCGGCGAGTTCGAGTTTTCGCGAAGCGAGTTCCTTGTCCAGTTCGTCGCGTTCGCGGGAAAGCTCTTCGATCGTCTTGTCTTTTTCGGCGAGCGCGGCTTCGAATTCCTTGCGTTCCTGCGTGCTACGCAGCTTCTGAATTTCGCCGTTGAGTTCTTCCGTGCGGGAACGCTCCTGCGAAAGCTGCTTCTGAAGTTCCTCGATCGTCGCCTTGTCTTTTTCCGAAGATTCCCGCGCGGACTGCGATTCTTTTTCCTTTTCCTCGATCGTCTTCTGTTGCGCCGCCGAGTTTTTCTCGGATTCTTCAAGCGCTTTCTGTTGGCTGATGTTGGCTTCGTTCAGTTCTCCGAGTTCCTTTTCAAGCTCGCGGTTTTTGTTTTGCGCCTGTGCGCGCGCGGTTTCGGCGTTGCGTTTCTGTTCGGTGAGGTCGAACTTTTCTTCTTTAAGTTTTTTGTTTTCTTTTTGGAGTTTGGCAACGTCAGGCTGTTCCGCTTTTAAATCCTGATTTTGAAAGGCGAGAAATGCGGACGTTCCCGCGAAAACCGCCGCGAGGATGAACAAAACGATGGTGGATTTTTTCATAAAATTAAAAAATGTGCGGTGCTAATCATGTTCAATTCTCGCCAGCGGTCAAGCGGTGAAATTGGAACGCATTCCCGCGGGCGAAAAAAAAAGCGCGTTCACGAATGAACGCGCTTCGACGAAGGGTGCGTTTTTCAGAATGTCGGTTCGGAGAAATGGACGTCGCCCGCGTTGATGGTGACGTTTTCGCCGAGAGACCAGACTTCGTCGTTCACGAGGAACTTGAACGAAATCGGTCCTGCTTCCGTTTCCGCGATCCAATGCCATTCCGTGTCGTTGTTGCAGATCATCGGAACGCCCTGTTCCCAGCTCAGACCGGCACCTTCACCGCGGATGTAAAGCATGTTTCCCCACCCGACATCAACGTGCGCGACGATGCGCGTAACTTTCTGACCGGACTCCTTGACGGAGGTCTTCGAAACCGCCGCCTTCTTCACCGTCTTTTTGCTCGCCGGCGCGGAGACCGCAGACTTAACGACCGCTTTCGCTCCGGCTTTTTTGACCGCAGGAGTCGAAGCGGCTGACTTCTTCTCGCTGCATGCCGTCTTTTTTTTCGCGCAGCTTTTGGAAGCCGCGTTTTTTGTTGTTGTTTTCATATTTTAATAACTAACCGAAACTTCAATCATAGAGGGATTTTCGGGCAGGTCAACAGTAATAGGAGAACTTTCCGCGCGGGAACGCTTCGCCCGCGGGAACGGTTGCCTTCGCCCGCGGGAACGCGTAAATTTTCCACCCATGCAGAATTTTCTTCCGCTGATTTTTTCGGAAACCAAGGAAACGCTCGCGGCGGCACTGGAAGCGCGCGGCGAAAAGGCGTTCCGCGCGGCGCAGATTCTCGAATGGATTTACAAAAAGCGCGTGCGCTCGTTCGACGAAATGAAGAACGTTCCCGCGGAAACGCGCGCGTGGCTGGCGGAAACCTACGACTTCATGCCGGCGACGCTCGTCGCGAAAAGCGAACAGAAAAGCGACGTCACGGAAAAATTTCTGCTGAAAATGCGCGACGGCGCGCTCGTCGAATGCGTGATTCTGCGCGCGCCGCAGGAGGTCGCGGGCGAAGAGCGTTCCCGCAAGACGGTCTGCATTTCGACACAGGTCGGCTGCGCGCAGGGCTGCCGGTTTTGCGCGAGCGGTCTCGCGGGCTGGAAACGCAATCTCGACGCGGGAGAAATTCTCGCTCAGCTGATGTTCGTCTGCTGGGAAGGCGGCGACAAAGGTTCCCGCGAAACGGGATTCACGGATTTCGACAACATCGTCGTCATGGGCATGGGCGAGCCGCTGATGAACTGCGAGGCGACGCTGCGCGCGTTGCGCATCGCGAACGCGCCGTGGGGCTTGGGCGTCGGCGCGCGACGCATCACGATTTCCACGAGCGGCGTCGTGCCGAAAATCCGCGAGCTTGCGGAAGACCCGATGCAGTTTCGTCTCGCGATCAGTCTGCACGGCGCGACGGACGAAACGCGTTCCCGCATCATGCCCGTAAACCTCAAATATCCGCTCGCGCAGCTCATTCCCGCCGCGAAGGAATTTTCGGAAAAGCACGGGCGCATGATCACGCTCGAATTCATTTTGATCGAAGATGTGAACGATTCGCCAGAACAAGCGCGGAAGCTCGCCGACATCGCGCGGGAACTTCACGCGCACGTGAACCTGATTCCCTACAACACGGTCGAGGGACTGCCGTGGAAGCGTCCGTCCGGCAATCGGCAGATGCAGTTTCTTAAAATTCTGCAGGAACGCCGCGTTCCCGCGACGCTTCGCCGCGAAAAGGGCAACGGCATCGACGCCGCCTGCGGTCAGCTTCGTTTGCGGCATCTGGAAAAGGAAACTTCGCGCTGAGCGCCGCGCGGGATTTCTCCGTTTACAGCGGAAATCGGCGCGGCTACGATACGGAAATGAAGATTTTTCTGCCGGCACTTTTTCTGTTCGCGTTCGCGGGAACGCTGCCGCTTTGCGCAGCCCGCGTTCCCGCCGTGAAAGACTCTCTCTTCAAAAAAGCGGAGCTGCCTCCGTCCGCGCCGTCCACGGAACAGCCCTACGCGCTCAACGTGATTTATTTTCTGCCGGAGGGAACGGAACCGTTCCCGAATTACGAGAAGCGGCTCAGCGAAATTCTTCTGGCGTTGCAGCGTTTTTATCTGAACGAAATGGAGCGCAACGGCTATCCGAAAAGAACGTTCGGGCTGAACAAATCCGCCGACGGGAAAAAAGTCGAGATCGCGGTCGTGCGCGGCAAGGGAGGTTCGGAAATGTATGGCTATGAAGGCGGCGGCATTCGCGCGATGCGGGAAATCAACGAGCTTTTCGCGGCGAATCCCGACAAAAAATTTTCCGATCACGCCCTCGTGATCATGCCGAGCACCAGCGGGAACCCGACGGAGCCAGGCGGCGTGCCGTTTTACGGTCTCGGAAAATTCTGCTTCGCGCTGGATTATCCGGAGTTCGACATGAAGCACTGCGGGAAAGAGGGCAAGCTCGGAGCACTTTTCACGAAATGGTTCGGAGGCATGGGACACGAGCTCGGGCACGGCTTGAATCTGCCGCACACGCGCGGAACGAAGACGCAGGAGGAAAATTTCGGCACGGCACTGATGGGTTCGGGAAATTATTCGCTGGGGCGCAGTCCGACTTTTCTGACGCCGGCGTCCTGCGCGATTCTCGAACGCTGTCAGGTTTTCCGCACGAAAAAAATCGGGAAAAATCCTTGCCCGCATATCGATTCGCTCGAAGAAACCGCGATCCGCTTCGGCGATTTCGGCGTCCGCGTCAGCGGAAAACTGCCGCCGAAAAATCGCGTTTCCGCCGTTTTGGTCTATTACGACAAAGACGCCTGCGAAGGCGTGAACGAGGACTACGACGCGGAATCGTTCGTCGCGGATTTCGATCGGGAACAAAACACGTTCACCGTCGAAATTCCGTATGCCGAAATCCATCCGGGAAACACGCCGCAGGTGCAGATTCGCGTGCGCCTGATTTACGCCGACGGAACGTGTTCGCTCATTCGCCATACGTTTCCCGACGAAGTCAAAAACGATTTGTTCGTTCCCGCGGACACGCCGCTCAAGGAATTGAAGCCGCCGGCGAAACCGAAAGGCTGGCGTCCGGAGAAAAAATCGCAGTCCCGCAATCGGAAAAAATAGAAACGGAAGGCGAAAAGGCATGTCGTTTTTTTCTTTTTTGCCGTTCGGAAAAAAGAAGCCGCCGAAGCCGCGCGGGAACGCAGAAGATTTTATCGTCGTCGGGCAAGGCCTCGCGGGAACGTTGCTCGCGCTCGAACTGGAAAAGCGCGGACGGCGCGTGCGCATCGTCGATGACGGCTGGACCACGGCGGCGTCGCGTGTCGCGGCAGGCGTGCTCAATCCCGTTACGGGAATGCGCATCGTGAAGACGCTCGGCGTGGACGATTTGCTGCCCGCCGCGAAGCGGATTTATGCCGAGCTCGGCGGGCGTTTCGGCGAAACGTTTTTTCATGAGGTCCCGTTTTACCGTTTTTACGCGTCGGAACACGAGCGCGACGTGAAAGCCGCGCGGACGGCGGATCCGGAATACGACGGCTGGATTTCCGAAGACGTTCCCGCGGGAACGCTCTGCGGCGGCGCGCTCGCGGACAGGTTCGGCGGATTTTTCATCAATCGCGCCGGCTGGCTGGACATTCCGAAACTGCTCGATCGCGCGCGGGAACATCTGCGTTCCCGCAGTGCGATTCTCGAAGAAAAATTCGATTGCGCCGAAGTCGAAGTTTCCCGCGCGGGAACGCGCTGGCGCGGGCGTGACGTCCGCGGCGGAATCATTTTCTGCGAAGGTTTCCGCGTGCGCGAAAATCCCTGGTTCGGGCATCTGAAATGGCAACCTGCCAAAGGAGAATTTATCGAAGTCGAACTCGCGAGAACGGAAAATTTTCAGGCGCAGATTTTGAAAAGTTCCGTCGTCGCGATTCCGCTCGGCGGCGCGCGCTGGCGCGTCGGAACGAATTATGACCGCGAAGTCCTCGATTCCGTTCCGACGCCCGAAATTGCATCGCGTCTGCGCCGCGCGTTCTGCGCGATTTTTTCTCCGCGCGCAAATCCGGACGCCGCGAAGATTCTCGCGCATCGGGCGGGCGTGCGTCCCGCCGTGCAGGGCGCGGTTCCGAAAGTCGGTGCGCATGAAAAATTTCCCGGACTTTTTCTTTTCAATGGATTCGGTTCGAAAGGCGTTACGCAGATTCCGCTCTACGCCGAACGCTTCGCGGAAAAGCTCTGCGGAAAATGAACGGCGCGCGCGTTCCCGTCGCATCGAATTTTATAAACAAAAAAAAATCCGTTCCCGCGACGTTTCGGGAACGGGCTTTTTTTTTCGCGCGGATTAAATTCAACAGACGAGGGCGCGGAAATCGGAAAAATCGTGTCCGAAGCCGCCGGGAACGCCTTTGACGATAACGGAAACCGCGTCGTGCGAATGCAGCGATTCCAAGTGCGCGCAGACGATTCGGAAATCGGCGATGCGCGGCTCGCCGTTGAACTGCGCATAGAGCAACCGAGCGGCGTCTTCTACGAATTTGTAGTAAGCGCCGTTTAGCTCGGCGAACGCCTGTTCGTCCTCGCGCTTGACCATCACCTGCGTTTCCGTGTGAAGCGCGCGCAGGCAAAGCTCCTGAAAATCTTCGATGAAGATTTCCTGCGCGGGATCGATTTCCGCGAGAACGCGCGCCTTTGAACGCTGCGAATGCGGAATGCCGAGAATGTTGCGCGAAGCGCGCGCGTGCTCAGAGAGTTCGGCGGAGCAGGGACACGCCGAGGAATAGACGAAATCGAAATGGACGAACGGTCTGAATTTTCCGTTCTCCAGAATGCCTTCGTAGGCGCAGGAATAGAACTGGAAGCCGTGCAGTCCGCTACGCAGGCTTTGCTGCCGAATCGGGTAGTTGAAATCCAGCCGCAGCTGGGCGCGGGAACTTCCGATTTCCGAAAGGTATTTTTCGAGAATTTTTTTCAGCGTCGCGAGCGTGAACGTTTCGTTTTCGAATTTGTAAAAAATCCGGACGATGCGCGACATGTTGATACCCTTGCGCTCCGCGTCGAGCGAAACCGTTCCCGTGACGGACGCTTCGACGGTCGCCGCCTCCGCGTTCCCGCGGCGGGCGATGCGCAGCGGCAGACGGAAGTTGGACATTCCGACCTGCAGCAGCGGGACGACTCCGCCGGGAATGGACGTGAGGTTCCGGTTTTGCATGTCCGGAAGCGACGCACGGTATTCGGGCGTTACTTTGAAATCCGCGTCGTAAAATCTCAATGGAGAATCTTCGCTCATGACGAAAAATGAGTTTAGGATGATTTCACATTCCCTCGCCCTTGTAAATTTGAAAAGCGTTCCCGCGAGGGAACGCCTTTCAAGTTCGGCATCTCCGCCGATTTTAAATTTTTCGGAAAATCAGCGAGGTGTTGATGCCGCCGAACGCGAAATTGTTGCTCATCACAAAATTCGTGTGGAACTCGCGGCCTTCGCCGCGAATGTAGTCGAGAGGCGCGCATGCGGGATCGACTTCCTCCAAATTCAGATTCGGCGGGAACCATTTTTCGCGCAGCATCAGGACGGAGGCAATCGATTCGATGCCTCCGCACGCGCCGAGAGAATGCCCGATGTAGCTTTTCAGCGTGCTGATCGGAATTCGGGATCCGAAAATTTCGTGCGTCGCCGCCGATTCCGCGATATCTCCGTGCTGCGTCGCCGTTCCGTGCGCATTCACGTAACCGATTGCGTCGGGCGAAAGTTTCGCGTCGCTCAATGCGAGTTTCAGAGCCTGCGCCATCGTGTGCGGGGACGGCTGCGTGATGTGGACGCCGTCCGTATTCGTGCCAAAGCCGACGACTTCCGCGAGGATTTCCGCGTTTCGGGTCTTGGCGTGTTCGTATTCTTCGAGAACGAGCGTTCCCGCACCTTCGCCGATGACGAGACCGTCGCGATTTTTATCGAATGGCGCGGGCGTTTTTTCCGGTGCGTCATTTTGTGTGCTCGTGGCGTAGAGCGTGTCGAAGACCGCGACTTGAGTCGGAGAAAATTCTTCTGCGCCGCCGGCGATCATCACGTCCTGAAATCCGTATTTTATCGCTTCATAAGCCTGACCGACGGCGAGGCTGCCGGACGTGCACGCCGTTCCCGTGGGATAAAGCCGTCCGATTGTTTTGAAGTGAAGCGAAAGATTCACGGCGCAGGTCTGCGGCATGATTTTGACGTAACTTGAAGACGTGATGCGCTTCACTTCGTTCGTGGAAATCATCGAGTAGAAATCCGTGAGAGGCTCAATCGATCCGGACGATGAGCCGTAAGCGACGCCGGTGCGTCCGCTTTGAAGCACGGGATCGTCGAGCAATCCCGCCTGCGCCAACGCTTCTTCCGCCGACGCCGCCGCCATGATGGAAACGGGACCCATCGTGCGTGTGACTTTGCGCGTGAAATGCGCGGGAACGTCGAATCCTTGAACGGGTGCTCCGAGATGCGCGTTCAGTCCGCGATATTTCGCCAGTTCTGGCAGCTGGCGGACAGCGTTTTTCAGAATGTGCATTCGTTTTTGAAACGCGGGAACGCCTGTGCCCAACGCGCTGACGATGCCCATGCCCGTAATGACGACTCGTCTCATCAGAACAATCCTCCGTTCACGGAAATGACTTGGCGCGTGATGTAGGCCGCGTCGTCGCTCAACAGATACGCGACGAGGCTCGCAACTTCCCGCGCCGTGCCGAAGCGCCTTGCGGGAATCATTTTTTTCAGTTCGGCTTCGGGAAGATCCTTCGTCATGTCGGTTTCAATGATTCCTGGCGCGATGCAGTTGACGGTGATATTCCGCTTGGCGAGTTCAAGCGCGAGTGCTTTCGTCGCGCCGATGACTCCGGCTTTCGCCGCGCTGTAATTGACTTGCCCGCGATTGCCGATTACGCCTGAAACGGAAGCGATCGTGATGATTCGCCCGGGAACGCGCGCAGAAATCATCGGCATGACGACGGGATGAAGCACATTGTAAAATCCGCCGAGATCCGTCTGCACCACGTCGTCCCACGCGTTCCCGTCGAGTAGCGGGAACGGCGCATCGCGCGTGATTCCCGCGTTGCAGACGACGCCGAAATAGGCACCGTTCGCGGCGATGTCGTCGGCGAGGGTTTTCGCGCAGTCGTCGCGGTCGGAGACGTCGAGCCGGAAAATACGGGCGTTCCCGCCGAGTGCTTTTACTTTCCGCAGCGTTTCCTCCGCCGCAGCGGTTTGCCGCCTGTAAGTGAGCGCGAGTTCGTAGCCGAGCGGAGCAAGAAAAAGCGCGATCGCTTGTCCGATGCCTCGGCTTGCTCCGGTGATTAAAACGGTTTTGGTCATGTATATTGTTTTTTGAATTGTTCCAGATTGGTCGGACGATAAACGTTCAGAATCGCCGAGCAGAGCGGCGTTCCCGCCACGTCGAAGATCTCCGTTTCAAACGACGCGATTTCCGAATCGAAAAAGAGTTCCCGCGCGCGGACAGTGTAGCGTCCCGCGCGCAGAACGCCGACGGTCGAATCGAATTTCCGTGTGCCGAGAAGGAAACCGACGCTCGGTTTTCTCGGCGGATTCTGCGACAGATCAAAAATTCCCGCGAAGCAGCCGACGCTCTGCGCGAAATATTCCATGGCGGCATATGCGGGAACGCCGCCTATCGCGGATTCGTAAAAAAGACTTTTTTCGGAAACGACGATTTCCGTTTCAATGCAATGTTCGTCCGGGCGGCAATCGAGAATGCGGTCGACGACGACCATCGGCGGGCGGTGTGGAAGGACATCGATCGGATGGGGAAGGGACAATTCGTTTTCTCGGCGTCGTTCAGTCATCGTTCGAAGAAATTTTTCCAAAAATCACGGCGGCGTTGCTTCCGCCGAAGGCGAAGGAATTGCTCAGAATGCGGTGCACGGGAACGTTTGCGTCGCCGCGGCTCGCGAGGCGGATTGGCGGGAGCGCGTTATCGCGCATTCCGTCGAAAACATGCGGAATCAGCCCGATTCCGCGTTTCAGCATCAACCAGGAAAGACCCGCTTCAAGCGCGCCGCTCGCGCCGAGTGCGTGTCCCGTGAGCGGTTTCGTCGAAGCGCAGGGCACGGTGCTGCCGAAAATTTCGAATACGGCGCGGCTTTCCATCGCGTCGTTCTGTTGCGTTCCCGTGCCGTGCAGATTTACGAAATCAATCTGCTGTGGTGCGAGCCGCGCGTCCGCAAGCGCGGAGAGAATCGCGCTCTTCGCTCCCGTGCCTTCGGGATGCGGCGCGGTCAGATGATACGCGTCGGAGGATTCTCCGATGCCGAGCAGGGCGACGTCGTCCGTTCCCGCGCGCTCTTTTTTTTCCATGATGAAGAGTGCCGCGCCTTCTCCGAGCGTGATTCCGGAGCGGTTGCGGCTCATCGGGAGCGAAAGACCTTCGCCCAGCGACTGCAAGGCGTCGAAGCCGTTTATCGCGAATCGGCAGAAACCGTCCGCGCCGCCGACGATAACCGCGTCGCAAACGTCTTCCCGCAGTAGCGCGCGCGCCGACGCGAACGCCTTTGCTCCGGACGAACATGCGGTGGAAATCACGAATGCGGGACCGCGGAAACCGGAAATTTTTTGAAGGAAATCGGCAGGAGTTCCGAGTTCGAGCATTTCGAAATTGAACGCGTCCGGTTTTTTCCCGTTCTTGAGCCAGGCTTGAAGGTGTGTCTGTGCTTCTTCCACGCCGGTATTGCTCGCTCCGAGAACGATGCCGACGCGTTCCCGCGGGAACGCCCTGCGTAGCCGCTCCGTTCCCGAGCGCATCTGCGCGAATGCCGCGAGCAGAAGCCGATTGCACCGCAGATTGTCTTCCGGAAAATCCGTTTCGGGAAGTTCGGCGGGAACGCCGCCGAAGAGGCATTTTTTTCCGGAAGCGGAAAATTGCATCTCCCGCATTCCCGGGGAGAATCCGGAGAGCGCATTCTCCATGATCGCGTCCGGCGTCATTCCGAGCGCGCAAAGCATTCCCATATCGGACAGCGTAAATTTCATTCGAGATTCGTGATGACGTAGCGGTAGTTGCGGACGAAATTTTCCATGCGGACGTTCCCGCAAAACGGCAGGGATTCCGAATAGCTGACGGCGGCGACTTTTTTCCCGTCGAAGAAGAGTTCTCGCGTTTTTTCTCCGAAAGAAATTTTCCACGGTGCGGAAAAATATTTTTCCAGCGAGGAAGCGTTTCCGTAAATGATGATCAAATCGAAGAGCAGGTAGCGCGGATTGAAATTTTCCGAGTTCGGGCTGGGAAATCCGTTCCGGAATTCGAGTTCGCCGTCGCGTCGCCAGACGAGCGTGAACAGCCTGCCGAGCGGCGCCGATGCGGCGAGCGTCAGCGATTCTGGCGTGATGCGCAGCACGCCGTCGGCTTCCCAGGAATCGTTCCCGTAAACCGCTTCGATGCGGTGCGGGACGAGAACGCCGTTTTCGGGAACGCTTTCGAAGAAATTTTCCGGCGGGAACGGCTTCGACTCGACGTCTTCGACAAGAAAAACCTTTTCGGGACACTTCGTCGCGGCGCAGCCGACAAGCAGCGCGCCGGAGAAAAATGCGATCAAAATTTTCAGAATCATTTCGTCGTTGTAAAACTCGTGTCGAGCATCTTATGGTGGAGCAAACTAACCTATGACGCGGGTTTCCTCAACAATGAAAACTTTACGGTTCAGCTTGCGCAGGAAGGCGTTTTGGACGCAGAGCTCCGGCGGGAACGAACCTGACGTCGGCTTCGTTCCCGCGCTTTTGCGACGCAGGCTCAGCCGCATTGAACGCGCGGGGCTTTTCGTGCTCAATGAAGCGGCACGAACCGATTCCTGCCCAACGGTTTTCGCATCGCGTTTCGGCGAGTGGCGGCAGACGTTCAAGGGTCTGCGTCAGCTGTGCGAGGAAGACGAAATGTCTCCGGCGGGATTCAGCCTGAGCGTTCACAACGCGACGCCCGGCGTTTTTTCTCTGTTGCGGAAAGACGCTTCGCCTTACACGGCGATCGCCGCGGGAGCGCGTACGCTCGAAGCCGGATTCATGGAGGCCGTGCTGATGCGCTGCGACGTGCTTTTCGCTTATGCGGAAGAATCGCCGCCGGATTTTTATGCGCGGGAGCTTCGGGAACGCGTTTCCGATTGCGCGCTCGCGCTATTCGTCGAAGAGGGCGACGACTTCGAGTTGTCGCCGACAGTTTCCGATGCCGCGCCCGCGACGTTTTCCGATTTCCGGAATTTTTTTGAAGGCGTTTCTTCGGGAACGCTGACGTGTTCTTTGTTTAAACTGAGCCGGCGTTTTTCGCCGCAGAACGAACCCGCGTGCGCGTAATTCGGTCGAGCTTGGCGGCGGTGTGCTTCGCCGTTTTCGGTTTGGGCAGTTTCGTTTTCGGATTGTCGCTTCTGCCGGTGCTTTTTCTGTTCCCCGAGTTCCCGCGCCGCCGCATCGCGCTCGGCGCAAACCGTTTTTTGTGGAAACTTTTCGTCGCGCTGATGGAATCGGTGCGGCTGATTTCCGTGCGCGTGGAAAATCCAGAGCGGCTGACAACGGCGCGCGGAGCCGTAATCGCCGCGAATCATCCATCGTTGATCGACGTCGTGCTTTTGCTCGTGCAGACGCCGCGTTCCGTCTGCGTCGTCAAGGGCAGGCTGTTGCGCAACATTTTCATGAGCCGCGTGGTTCGCATTGCGCATCTCGGGAACGATTTGCCGCCGAACGAATTTTTTTCAAAAGCGAAAACGCTTTTGTCCCGCGGGTTCAACATTCTGATTTTTCCCGAGGGCACGCGCACCGTTCCCGGCGTTCCATCCGATTTTCATCGCGGAGCCGCGCGGCTGTCGCTGCTTGCCGGCGTTCCCGTGATTCCGGTGAAAATTTCCGTGTGCCCGCCGATTTTAGGCAAGCATCAGAAATGGTGGCAGGTGGGAGAACGCCGCGTAGCGTATCGCCTGCGCGCGCTTCCCGAGCTTGAACCGCGAGCATTTCGCGGAAACGACGAATCTGAGCACGTCCGCGCGAAAAAAATGACGGAGGCGCTGCGCGAAGCTCTTTCGCAAGAGATTTGAACTGACAAATCCGGCGTTCCCGTGTAACGTTTCCGCCTTTCAAAAAACTTTCATTGCAGAAGTCATGACGAAACCGGAACTTCAGAAGGAAATAAAAAGCCTCATCATATCCGCGCTCAACCTGGAAGACATTTCGCCCGCCGACATCGACGCGAACGCTCCGCTCTTCGGTTCTGGACTGGGGCTTGATTCCATCGACGCGCTCGAACTCGGCATGGCGCTGAAAAAGAAATTCGGCGTGACGTTTCAATCGGGCAGCGAAGAAAACAAAAAGCACTTCGCGAGCGTCTCCGCGCTCGCCGATTACATTCTTTCCGCAAAAGGAGAAAATTTATGATAACACGAGACGAGATTCTGACGAAAATTTGCGATATCCTCGAAGCGGATTTCGAGTGCCCGCGCGAAAAACTGACGCCGGATGTCCGGCTTTTTGAAGATTTGGACTTGGATAGCATCGACGCGGTCGATCTCATCGTGCGTCTGCAACAGTTCACGGGAAAGAAGGTGAATCCCGAATCTTTTAAGCGCATCCGCACGCTGGACGACGTCGTCTCCGCCGTCGAAGCGCTGGTGAATGGAAACGGGAATGCCTGAAAAGCTCAAAGCGTTTTGCGTTCCCGCGTTTTTTCTGTATCCGTTTTTGGTCGCGGGAGCGCTGTTCTTCGATTTGCCTGTGAAATTTCTGCCGCTGATTCTCGTTTTCGCGGCAGGCGTTTCCGCGGTAGGATCGGGATTCCGCTGGCTTTGGCTCATCGGCGCCGCGTCGGCGGTCGCGCTTTTTTTCACGGAGGAATCCGTTTTTCTCAAACTTTATCCCGTATTGATGAACGCCGCCATCGCGGGAATTTTCGCCGCGTCGCTCGCGGGAACGCCGCTCATCGCCGTTTTCGCCAAAAAAATGGGCTATGAACTCAATGACGCGAACGAAAGAAATTATGCGCGGAAAGCAACGCTCGCGTGGGCTGTTTTTATGACGGCGAACGCGCTCGTCTCGCTCGCGACCGTTTTTTTGCCGCTGAGCGTCTGGACGGTTTACAACGGCGGAATTTCTTACGTGCTGATCGGGCTGATGATGTGCGGAGAATACATCGTCCGCAGAAAGGTTCAGGGACGATGCGCCGCGCGCTGAACATTTTGTCCGAGCCGCTTCCGGCGGGAACGGTCGTTTTTCGCGAAATCACGGGCAAGGCGACGACGTGGGAGGAGTTCCGCGGGAACGTCGCGTGTTGCGCCGCCTTTTTCGCCGCGCGCCCGGAGCGTGAATTTCTGCTCTACACCGAAAATTTTTTGCGTTTCTGCACGTGGTTTCTCGCCTTGCTCGCCGCGGAAAAAGAAGTCGTGCTGCTCCCGCATGTCCGCGCGGGCACGCTCGAACTTTTGTCGGATCGCTATCCCGTGCTGACGACGGACGCGTCTGAGCCCGACGGCTTGGAGCCGAGCGTTTATGCGGGAACGCGACGGATTTTTCCGGATCCCGCAGTGCTTCCGGACTCGGATTTTGCCTTTGGTCCGTTGAGCGGTCGTTTCGTTACGTTTTTCACGTCGGGCAGTTCCGCCGAGCCGAAACCCATTCGAAAAACGTTTGAATCGCTTGCGGCGGAAGTCGATTTTCATTTGCGCGGCGCGGCGATTTTTTCCGAAGAAAATTCTGCCGTCGTCGCGAGCGTTCACGCGCATCACATGCTGGGAATGCTGCATCGGTTTCTTTGCCCGCTGACAGCGGGATTGTGCTCGGATTGCGGAACGATTCGCTCCGTCGAAGATTTTTGCACACGGCAGAATGCTTACGAGAAAATCCGCCTGATAACGACGCCGTCGTTTTTGGACAAAGTCGTTGCGGGGCGCGAATTTTGCGCGTTTCGCCGAAACTGTGCGAGCATCGTCTCATCCGGCGCGGCGTTGAGTGCGGAAACGTCCGCGGCGACGGCGGAGATTTTCGGCGTGCTTCCGTATGAAATTTTCGGCAGCACGGAAGCGGGAGGCGTCGCATGGCGGCAGCGGGAACGCGAAGCGGACTGGGAGCTTTTTCCCTGCGTTGAAGCGGAGACGGACGAAATCGGACGCCCGCGGATTTTTTCTCCGTTTTGCGGGAACGCTCCGTTTCAGATGCAGGACTCGATCGCATGGACGGGAACGCGACGTTTCGAATTGCGCGGGCGCGCGGATCGCCTTGTGAAAATCGCCGAGCATCGGGTTTCTCTTCCGGAAATCGAAGCGCGTTTCGAGGCGCATTCTTTTGTCGAGCAGGCGCGGTTGCTGTTGCTTGACGGCGTTCCCGCGCGGCTTGGCGCGCTTCTCGTTTTGTCCGCGCAGGGTCGCGATTTTCTGAAAAAGCGGACGAAGTCCGAGCTGACTGCTTGCCTTCGCGCCGCTGTCGGGCGTTATTTCGATCCGTCCGTGTTCCCGAAAAAAATTCGCATCGTTCATAAAATTCCGACGAACGCTCAGGGCAAATTTTCACACGTGGAGTTGCTTCCGTTTTTTGAAAACAATTTGGCGGAACCGGTCGCGGAAAACGTCCGTGTCGAAAAAGATTTCGCGCGCGCGGATCTGACTTTCGTTTCCGATGCGCTTTATTTTCAGGGGCATTTTCCCGATTTCCCGATTTTGCCCGGCGTCGTGCAGATTCATTTCGCCCGAATTTTCGCGCGGATGTTTTTCGGAAAAGACATTTTGCCGAAACGCATTTTGAAACTGAAATTCGGAGGCATGATTTTTCCGCGCGAGACCGTTTCGTTGGAGCTTCGCCGCGTTCCCGCCGGCGCGGAATTTATTTATCGAAAAGGCGGCAAACTCTGTTCGTCGGGAATGCTGATCGCGGAGAATTGAAAAAAAATGTTTCGTCCGGCAATCATCGTTCCGCTCTACAATCACCTCGCGCAATTTCGCGAAATCGCCGCCGCGTTGCGGGAATGCGGCGTTCCCGTGATCGTCGCGGACGACGGAAGCGACGACGCTGCGGGGGTCGAAGCCTTTTGCCGCGGGAACGCTTTCGCGTATCTTCGCCACCCGAAAAATCTCGGCAAGGGCGCCGCCGTGAAAACCGCGCTGGAACACGCCTCCGTTCAGGGTTTTTCTCACGTGCTTCAGATTGATGCGGACGGGCAGCACGACGTCGCCGATATTCCGCGTTTTTTCGAAATCGCCCGCGCGAATCCCGAAGCGCTGGTGAACGGCGTTCCCGTCTATGACGCGACGGTGCCGCGCTCTCGCGCGCGCGGACGGAAAATCACCAATTTCTGGGTCGCGCTCGAAACGCGTTCCCGCATCGTCGGCGACGCGATGTGCGGCTTTCGCGTTTATCCGATTTCGCCGAAAATGATGCGCGTTTTCGCGCGGACGAAAGCGGCGGGAATGGGCGCAGACATCGAGATTCTCGTGCGCGCGGTTTGGGCGGGCATCGTCGTGAAAAACGAGCCGACGCGCGTGATTTATCCCGCGTCCGGCGTTTCACACTTTCGGATCTTTTCCGACAACGCGAAATTTTTCGCGCTGCACGCGAGGCTTTTTTTAACAAGTTTGTTTTGGAGAAAGAAATGATTTCCGCGTATCTTGATTTTCGCATTCCGTTTCAGGACGTCGACTCCATGCAGGTCGTCTGGCACGGAAATTACATTCGCTATTTTGAACAGGCGCGAAGCGAGCTTTTGCGGGCGATCGGCTACACTTACGGCGACATGGCACGCTGCGGATTTGCGTTCCCGGTCGTTATGCTCAACGTGAAATACGTTGCTCCCGCGCGTTTTGACGAACGCGTCCGCGTTTGCGCCGAACTGCTCCCGTGCGAAAATTGTCTCGATATCCGCTATCGTCTGACGTCGCTCGAAAGCGGGCGGACGCTCTGCAAGGCGAAGACGCGGCAGATGGCGGTGAGCCTTTCGACGGGCGAAAGCTCTTTCTCTTTGCCAGACGCTTTGCTGGCGAAAATCGCGGAGGTCGAAAAATCATGAAAACGCTTTTCTTCGCTTGGCTTGCGATTTTCGGATATTGCGTTCCCGCGTTCGCCGATCTGCCGAAAATTCCGTTTGAAACGCTGACGGGAACGTTCCGCCAGACGAAAACGCTTTGCGACATGGACGCGACGCTCGTCTCCTCCGGCGATTTCCGCGTGCGGAAAAACCGCGAGCTGTTTTGGCGGACGCTCAAACCTGCGGAGACTGGGTTTCTGCTCACGCCGCAGGGCGCGTATCGCATTCGCGGGAACGAGAAAACACCGCTTCCAGATTCCGCGCTCCCGCTCATGCAGTCGCTTTACGCAATTTTCAACGCCGCTTTTTCCGGAGACGAAAAAACGCTCGGCGAACTTTTTGAAATCGTGCGGGAACAGTGCGACAGTTCGCTGTGGATTCTCTTCGCGAAAAAAGAACCGCTCGCGTCGTTTCTCAAAAAAATCGAATTGCGCGCGAGCGAAGATTCGCTTGAATCCGTGACGCTTTTCGACGCGTCCGGCGATGTCTCCGTCATCGAATTTTCGGAGCTGAAACCTGACACGCGGGATTGATTGATCTGCAAAAAAAACGTCGGCGGGAATGTCGTTCGCGATGATTTTAAAAAAGTATCGGGACTCGGTTTTGCGTGCGGCGCGGGCGTTTTATTTTGCGGTGCTCGCGGCGGCGGCTCTGCTGTTTTTCCTGCGTCCGCCGCAGGTGCAGACGGATTTGCTCGGGCTGTTCGGTCGCGCGGGAACGCCCGTTGAGGAAGCTTTGCTTGCGCTGTCGAGGACGAATGCGTCGCGCTTTCGCGTGCTGATTGAGTCCGATGATTTTGCGGACGCCGCCCGCGCGGCGGAACGTCTCGAACAGGATTTGCCGCGCGAATTTTTTCGTTCCCGCGCGGGCAGAGTATCGCCTGAAGCCGCGAGTGAGTTGATTGAATTTTATACGTCGCACGGGAGCGGTCTGCTCTGCGGGGAAGATCGCGCCGCTCTATCGGAAGGGCGGTTTTCCGAAGTTTCGGAACGCGCTCTTGACTCATGGTTTTCACCTGTTTCCAGCGGCGTTCCCGCGCGCAGAGATCCGTTCGGGCTGCTTGCGCGTTTTTTGGCGGAACTGCCGTTTTCTCAATACGGTTTTTCGCTTGAAGACGGCTATCTGACGGCGCGGGCGGACGGAAAAGTTTTCATCTTCGTTTCGCCGGAATTGAACGACGGTCTGGGAATTTCCGCGTTGTCGGAAGCGGAGGAAAAAATTCTCGCCGCCGATTATCCGAACGTGCGTCTGCACGTCAGCGGCGTTCCCGTGCACACTGCTTCGGCGGCGCAGCGTAGCCGAACAGAACTGAACGTGCTTTCCGCGGTCGGGCTCTGCGCGATCGTGTTTTTGCTCCTTGCGCTGTTCCGTTCGCTGCGTTTTCTTGTGCCCGTCGTGTTGAGCATCGGCGCGGGAATGCTTGGCGGCGGCGCGGCGACGATTTTGTTTTTTCCGGAACCGCATGTGCTGACGTTCGTTTTCGGGACGTCGCTTATCGGGCTTGCCGCGGATTATTCGTTTCATTTTTATCTGCGCGGGAACGCAAGCATCGTGCGTCCGCTTCTGATGGCGTATTTGACGACGGTGGTGAGTTTTTCCGTTCTGTTGCTTTCGTCGTTCTCCGTGCTGAGGCAGATGGCGGTTTTTTCGATTGTCGGTCTGACGTTCGTGCTGGCGTTCGTGCTGCTTTTTGACGAAAAAATATTGAAGTCCGCCGTGCTCCCGCCGACGATTGTCGCCGCCGAAAAATTCGCGCGGAAATTGTCGGCGGCGTGTCGGTCGATTCTGAAACGCGCGCGGTTCGCGTTTGCGGCGGTGGTCTGCGCCGGAATTTTTCTCGTTCCGATGAAAAACGACGCGAGGGATTTTTATCGACCGAGCGAAGAAGCGGCGGCGGCGGATCGATTTTTCGCGCGCGTCGGCGGCATCACGGAAGATTCGTCGTTTCTTGTCGTTCACGGGAAAAATCTGGAGGAAATTTTGCAACGGGAAGAATCCGTCGGGCTTACGGGAACGCGCTTGTCCGCGTTTTTTCCTTCGACGAAGCGCCAGCGGGAAAACGCAGAGCTGGCGCGCGCGCTTTTCGAACGGGAAAATTTGGCGGCGACACTGGGATTGTCGAAGCGATTCGAGTTCGCGGAAACGCCTGTCGCGACGCTGGAAAACGCGCCGGAGCCGCTGAGAAAAACTGTTGAGTCGCTTTATTTCAGAACGCCGAACGGAGCATTTTCCCTCGTTCCCGTGAGCGCGGATTTCGTCGCTCCGGCGGGAACGTTCAAGTTGACGCCCGGCGGAGCGGTTTCGACGCTACTTGACGGTTATCGCGCGCAGACGTATCGGTTGCTCGCCGCGGCGTTTCTCGTGCTTTTCGCCGTGCTTTTCGCCGTTTATCGGCGGCGGGCTTTTCGCCTGATTGCCGCTCCGCTCGCGGCGATTTTGACCGTCGTCGCCGTGCTCGGATTTTGCGGAATTTCGCTTTCGTTTTTTCATTTTCTTTCTTTCTTTTTGATTCTCGGCTTCACTTTGGATTACAGCATTTTTCGCATGGAAGGGAAGGGTCGCGATCTGCCGATTCTGTTGTCGTGCCTGACGAGCGCGTTGAGTTTCGGTTTGCTCGCGTTCACAAGTTTTGCGCTGACGCGTTCCATGGGACTTGCGCTCGGCTTGGGGCTCGTTTTCGCGTATTTTTATGCTTCGTCGTTTTCGGAGAAATCCGCCGCGGGAACGCCGACGGGAACGGAAAATTCTGCGGGAACGCGCCCGCAGGAGGAATGGTTTGAGCAGAAAGAGCAATGCGCGGGAAAATTTCGGCTCGCCGTGCTTTGGGCGATTTACCGATTTTGTCCGTTGCTCGTTTTCAGAGTCTCGCTTTTCGTCGTCGGCTTCGGAATTTTTCTCGCGGCGCGTCCCGCGCGCGAGGCGTCGAAAGCGTATCGCCGCGCGTTGAACGACGCGCAGGCGCGGCGCGGTCTCCCGCGTTCTCGTTTTTCGGGATTCGCGCACATTCGCGCGTTTATCGATTCCTTGTTCGACAAAATCGACGCGTCGGCTCTGTGCAGACAGAAGCTGATTTTCCGCGTCGAAGAAAGTGCGGGAACGCGCGAGCTGCGGGAATGCGCGGCGGCGGGAACGGGAATGTTTTTTCTGTGTTCGCACATCGGAAACATCGAAATTCTGCAAAACTTTTGCCGAGCCAACGCCTCATTCGTGCCGAGAAAAATGCACGCGTTCCGCGAAACCGAACACAGTGGCGTTTTTCTTGAATTTTGTCGAAAACATTGCCGGACGGAAAATGTCGTCATTCACCCGACGAGCGAAATCAATGTGGGGACGGCTTCGGAAATACATGACGCCATCGCGCGCGGAGAGCTGGCGATGATGGCGGCGGATCGCATTTCTGCGGGAACGCCTGCGCGGACTGTTCCCGCGAGCCTTCTGGACAGGAAAATTTTTCTTCCTACGGGAGCCTTCGCGTTCGCGCGGCTGATGGAATGCCCG
Source organism: uncultured Enterobacteriaceae bacterium (assembly GCA_964633895.1). Lineage (GTDB taxonomy): Bacteria > Verrucomicrobiota > Verrucomicrobiia > Opitutales > UBA953 > Spyradosoma. Next base: position 33,673 of record CAZWIK010000014.1, read on the forward strand.
GTATTTTTCGTCGCCTGCGTGAAAACGTCTGCGAACACCTATTCGTTTTTCGTGGAAAAAGCGCCTGCGCAGGGCGTCTCGGTGACCTATGCGGCGTTTTTGGAAAAACTCGTTTTGCGCTTCCCGCTCTCGTTTTTTCATTTCTGCAATTATTTTCGGGATCGGGACGCTCCGCTCGGGAACGGAGATCCCGCTTGACTTGCGGCGTTCACGGCGTTTCATTATCCGGCATGAAATCTGGAATCCTTATCTTCGCCTTATCCCTTCTTTCACTCCTGTTTTTCGGCTGCAAGCAATGGAAAATGGAGTATCCCAACGACGTGACTATCGTCGTTCCCGAGACGTCGGAAGGCGCGTTTTCGCCGCGTAGCGTCATTTTTCATGCGGGAACGCGTTTGGGTTGGGAAATGAAGGAACTTGAACCCGGTCTGATTAGCGCGACGCTGGAAAAACGCAATCATCGCGTCGAGGCGCGGATTCGCTATTCCGAAAAACAGATCGGCATTTTTTATGATGGCAGCGAGAACATGGATTACAATCCCACCACGAGAAAACTCAACCCAGCTTATAATCGCTGGGTGAGAAATCTGGAAAAAGCCATCAGGCAGGAATTGTCTGCCGCCGCGTTCAAGGAATGAAGGAAGCGTTCCTGCACGGGAATCATCGCGCTTGCTGGGGGCGGCGGGAACGGACATAATTCCGGCAAATAAAAATGTTCACTTTTTCGAGCAGTCCGTTTCGTCTCAGAGAACGCCTCCGCGAGCGGCTGGACGCGCGCATCGAAGCCGTTCCGCTTTTCAACGTCCTTCTGATCGCCGTTCTGCTCACGCTGACGGGCTCGCACTTCATTTTCGCGCCGGGCGTTCCCGTCGTGCTCGACGACGGGGACGCGGCGTCGTCCGCGGGAACGCCGACGATGCGTCTGCCGCGTTCCAGCGTGCCGCTGCGCGGCGCGGAGACGTCTTCGGTGCTGACCGTGAAAAGCGACGCGATGTTTATTTTCGACGGGCATATTTACGAAAATCTGGAAGACGTTTTTTCGACGAAATCGTCGTCCGCGCCGGCGACGGGAACGCGCGGCGTCCTGCTGATCAAGCTCGACCGCTCCGTGAGCGTGCAGGGGCTTTTCAGAATCGCGGAGCTTGCCGGCAAAGCCGGATTTTCTTCGCTGCAGATCGCGGGAGAGTCGCCGTCGGTTCGGACGGCGGAATCCGCGCGCTGATTTTTTTTGAAATTGAAAATGCGAGGCGGGCGATGACTTCGATGAATCCTGTCGGCGTTCTGGTTTTTTCGGCGGTCGCGCTTTGGCTTGCGCGGATATGGATTCGCGAGGCGCGCGAAAATCCGCGCGGAGGCGGGCTTCCGGGCGCGTCTTCGTGTCCGTGGAGCGCGGCGGCGATCGCGGTCGCGGGAACGCTCGTTCTGCTCGCGCTGGAAACCTGGGGCGAGATTCGGCTGGGAATCGCCGACGAGCAGAAAGACGTCTCGTGGCTCGCGCTGCCGATGTTCGTCTCGGCGGCGTTCACGGAAGAAGTGATTTTCCGCGGCTATCTTGTCGTGGAGCGCCGCGGACCCGCGTTGCGATGGGCGAGCATCATCGCGTTTTCCCTGATTTTCGCGCTGCTTCACGATCATCTGTGGAGCTTTGAACTGCCGGACGACCGCTCGGCGGGAACGCTCGCCGCCGTGCGCGACGGATTTTCGCTGAATCTTTCCGTCAAGGCGTTTTTCTCGACGGGTTTTATTTTCGCAGGCGCGGTGTGGTTTTATTTCGTGCGGTTTTTCAGGTGGAATCCTCATGCGTCGTTGTTCGCTCCGGTGCTGGCTCACGCCGCGAAAAACATCGCGGTGTTCGGCGTGAAGCTTTTTCAGGGACACGTGACGTCGCTGTTCTGAGCGTTCCAGAAGTCCCGTTTTCCCAGCGCGCGCGAGCTTTTCTTCAAAGGGAAAACGCGCGGCGCGCGGGAACGAGAACTTCAATGCGCGCTCCGAGGTCATTTTTTCCCCGTTCATTATGTCATTCGGCGAAGGCGCCGGCGCGCTCCGCGGAATATGCAATTGCGTTCCCGCGCCGCTTCGGAGTATGCTTCCGCGCATAATTCCAGCTATGATCAAAAAAGTAATGGTCGTGTTTTTCGGGGTGTTCGCGGCACTCATCGTTTTGTCCGTCGTCATGCTTTCGGGAAAAATGCTGCTTCTGCAGAGTCCGGACGGAAAAACCGTCTACGAACTGCGTCTCCACAACGGACAAATGCAACACGCTTTGCGGCACGGCGGCGTCCAGATTTTTTCATGGTCGGACATCGCGCTGGAAGACGGGAACGGGCGGAATTTCTCGCCGAAATCGCTCGGCGTGAAACGGAACAATGCGAAGACCGGCGAATTTGAAATCGAAGGTTTTCCAGAAAACGTCCGCCTGCTCGTCCGCGTGACGGACACGTTCGTCGCGAGCGCGTTTTACGATCTGCCGGCGGGAACGGCGGTCGAGCGCGTGGACATTCGTCCCGAAGCTGGCGCTTACGGCGCGCAGTTCAGCGAAGAATCCGTCGCGGGAACGCCAGACGGGCTTCTCTGCAGACCGTTCATTTTCATCGCGCCGAAAGCGGACGGCGGCGACACGTATCTCGTTTATCAGCATACGGAATCGGGCGACAGTCTGCGTCCGCGTTATCTTTATTCGCAGGAAGATCTCGCGCTGTGCAATTTCAACGCGAAGACGTTTTATCACGAGGACGCGAAAAACGGCTGGCTTCACGTGCTCTATTTCTCGGATTCGCCCGTGCTGCTCCGCGAAATTTACGAGACGGGCGTTCCCGCGGTGCCGTTCCCGACGCTGCGGGAACCGCGGGCGGAAGACGCTTCGGCGGACTGAAAAAAAACACGCGAGAACGCTTAAATTTTTCGAATCGTGCATGTGGAATGGATCAACTGTCTGACGGGCGTCCGCGGGCGCATCGACGTTTTTCCGGCGGAAATGCTCGCCGACGAGGGAAGACCCGGCGTGACGTTTCGGCGTTCCCGCGACGGCTCGCTTGAAATCCACACGGATTTCCGCGCGGCGGAAACGCGGCTCGACGGGAACGTCATGCTCGAACCGACACCGCTTGAAACGGGCGTTCCCGCCGCTTTGCAACTCGGGCGGCGGCTGATCGCGCTTTGCGCAGTGGAAGACGGCGCGGACGAGGATTGGGCGCAGCATTACCGCTTCCCGCTGTGGACGCTTTTCGAGTCGGAGACGCTCGAAGCGATCGAGACCGTGCGCGTTCCCGCCGAGCTTCCCGACGCATTCCGGCGCAGCGGGCTTCCGGAAAAGGACTGCGGCGCGTCTCCCTACGGCTTGCCCGTCGTGTTCCCGCTGGCGCAGGCGATGAAAATCTTAGCCGAATCCGTTTGATTTTTTTTCTTCAAAAAATGGCCGAAAGCTTCAAAAAAATTCTTTCACCGTCGATCCTCGCCGCAGACCACGCCGCGCTCGGCGAAGGGCTGAACGTCGTGCGGGAAAACGGCTTGAAATGGCTTCATCTCGACATCATGGACGGGAATTTCGTCCCGAACATCTCGTTCGGTCCCGGCGTCGTGAAAGCACTGCGTTCCCGCGATCGCAATTTGTTTTTCGATACGCATCTGATGCTCGTCCGTCCGGACAAATACGTCGAAAAATTCGCGGAGGCGGGCGCGAATCTGATCACCGTTCACGTCGAGCCGGATTATCCGAAAACCGAAACGCTGCGGCGCATTCGCGCGCTGGGAAAGCAGGCGGGAATTTCGCTCAATCCGGACACGCCCGCGGAGGCGCTTCTGCCGTATCTCGACGAAATTGACCTCGTGCTCGTGATGTCCGTGTTCCCGGGATTCGGCGGGCAGAAATTCATTCCCGCCGCGCTTCCGAAAATAGAAAAACTCGCCGAATGGCGCGCGGCGCGCGGCGGAAAATGGCGCATCGAAGTCGACGGCGGCGTCGATGTCGAAACCGCGCCGCGCTGCCTTGCCGCCGGAGCGGACACGCTCGTCGCGGGAACGGCGTTTTTCAAGGCGGCGGACAAGCCCGCGTTCATTCGCCTTTGTCAAGGCGGCGAAAACTAATCCGCCTCCGCCGCGTTCCCGCGAGGCGCGACGCGCGGGAACGTCGTCGCGGGAACGTTTTTTTTGCGGCGGATGACGCGCCGCCGCATTCGTTTACTCGACGGGAAGTTCGAGAACGTGCCACGGGAGCCCGCATTCGTTCAATTTTTCCATGAACGGATCGGGATCGTTCTGCTCCATGTTCCAGACGCCTGGTTTGAGCCATTTTCCGTTGACGAGCATCATCGCGCCGATCATCGCGGGAACGCCCGTCGTGTAGCTGATCGCCTGAGATTTGACTTCGCGGTAGCATTCCTGATGGTCGCAGACGTTGTAGATGAAGACCTTGCGTTTCTTCCCGTCTTTCGTTCCCGTGATTTCGCAACCGATGCAGGTTTTTCCCTTGGTGCGCGCGCCGAGCGAGGCGGGATCGGGGAGAATTGCTTTGAGAAACTGGATCGGAACGATTTTTTGCCCCTGAAATTCGATCGGGTCGATGCGCGTCATGCCGACGTTCTGCAACACGTGCAGATGCGTCAGATACTTGTCCGAGAACGTCATGAAGAAACGGATACGCTTCAGCCCTCTGATGTTTTGGCAGAGCGATTCGAGTTCTTCGTGATACATCAGATACGCGCTTTTTTCCCCGATGACGGGAAAATCGTATTCGCGGCGGATTTCGAGCGGTCCCGTTTCTTTCCATTCGTTGTTTTCCCAGTAGCGACCGCGCTGCGAGATTTCGCGAATGTTGATTTCCGGATTGAAGTTCGTCGCGAACGGATAACCGTGGTCGCCCGCGTTCGCGTCGAGAATGTCCACGGTTTCGATTTCGTCGAAAAGATGCTTTTGCGCGTAGGCGCAGTAGACGTTCGTCACGCCCGGATCGAAGCCGGAGCCGAGAAGCGCGCACAGTCCCGCTTTTTCGAAGCGTTCCCGATACGCCCACTGCCACGAATACTCGAATTTTGCGTGGTTCGGCGGTTCGTAGTTCGCCGTGTCGACGTAATGGACGCCCGCGTGCAGGCACGCGTCCATCAGCGGAAGATCCTGATACGGGAGCGCGACGTTGATCAGCACCTGTGGCTTAAAATCCTTGAGCAGGGCGACAACTTCCTGCACGTTGTCCGCGTCGACTTTCGCGGTTTTGAGCGCGACGCCAGTCGCGTTGCGGACGTTCGCGGCGATCGCCTTGCATTTGTTTTCGTTGCGGGAAGCGAGCATGATTTCGCCGAATTCCGCCGCGTTTTGGGCAACTTTGTGGGCGACGACGTTTCCGACGCCTCCGGCGCCGATGATGAGCGTTTTCTTTTCCATAATTATTGGCGAAAATGTTGAGGAAAAGCGCGAAAATTTAAAAGCCAAAAAAAAAGCGCGGGAACGGACATCGCCGCGTTCGGCGGCCGTCTGCGGCAGGAGGACTCGGCTGCGTCGCGTTCCCGCGGGAGAAATTTTCGGATTCTTTTCTTGCGAAAAAGCGAAGGCGGCGCAACAATAAAAAATGAACCGTTTTACGGGAACGCAGTTCCCGGCGCGTTCTCCTGAAATTACCTACATACAGTTATTTTATGAACATCCACGAATATCAAGCGAAGCAGCTCTTCGCGGAATACGGCATTCCCGTTCCCGCAGGCGTTGCTTGTCAGAAACCGGAAGAGTTCCCGAACGCCGCAGATCAGATTCCCGGCGGCATTTGGGTCGTCAAAGCCCAAATTCATGCGGGCGGACGCGGGAAAGGCACGTTCACGGACGGCTACAAAGGCGGCGTTCAGGTCGTCAAGACGAAGGAAGCGGCGATCGAAGCCGCGGGCAAAATGCTCGGCAATACACTGGTGACGAAGCAGACGGGTCCCGCGGGGCGCGTCGTTCGCACGATTTATTTCAACGAAGCGTGCTCGATCAAGCACGAATATTATCTTGCGATTCTTCTCGACCGCACGTGCTCGAAGCCGGTCGTCATCGCTTCCACGGAAGGCGGCATGAACATCGAGGAAGTCGCGGAAAAAACGCCGGAAAAGATCGCGAAGGTCTGGATCGATCCCGCGATCGGAATGCGTCCGTATCAAGCGAAAGAACTCGCGTTCGCGCTCAAGCTCGAAGGCGAAGAAGCCAAGCAGTTCAACAAGCTCGTTTTGAATCTTTACAAGCTCTATGCGGCGAAGGATTGCTCGCTCGTCGAAATCAACCCGATGGTTACGACGAACGACGGCAAGGTCATCGCGCTCGACGCGAAGGTCTCGTTCGACGACAACGCGCTTTTCCGCCATCCGGAAGTCGAGGCGCTCCGCGACGTCACGGAAGAAGATCCGAAAGAAGTCGAAGCCCGCAAATATGATCTGAACTACATCGCGCTCGACGGCTCGATCGCGTGCCTCGTGAACGGTGCCGGTCTCGCGATGTCCACGATGGACATCATCAAATACTGCGGCGGCTCTCCCGCGAACTTCCTCGATGTCGGCGGCTCCGCGACGGTCGAGCAGGTTACGGCGGCGTTCCGCATCATTTCGCAGGATCCGAACGTGAAAGGCATTCTCGTCAATATCTTCGGCGGGATCATGAGCTGCCTCACAATCGCGGAAGGCGTCGTCGAAGCGACGAAGACGGTCGGCATCAAGGTGCCGCTGATCGTGCGCCTCGAAGGCAATCAGGTCGAAGAAGGCAAGAAGGTTCTCGCCGAAAGCGGTCTGAAAATCACGCCGGCGGACAGCCTTTTCGACGGTGCGCAGAAAGCCGTCGCCGAGGTGAACGCTTATGTCGCGGCGAACAAATAAACTTTTTGGAGAAAGATTTAGACAATGAGTATTCTCGTCAACAAAGATACGCGCGTCGTCGGGCAGGGCATCACCGGCAAGGCGGGTTCCAAACACGCGCTGAACAATATCCGCTACGGCACGAACTACGTCGCGGCGGTAACGCCGGGCAAGGGCGGTCAGACGTTCGCTGCCGACGGGAAGAGCATTCCCGTACTCAACACGGTGCGCGAAGCCGTTGAAAAAGAAGGCGCGAACACATCCGTCATTTTCGTTCCGCCGCCTTTCGCCGCGGAAGGAATCATGGAGGCGATCGACGCCGGCATCAAAACCATCGTCTGCATCACGGAAGGCATTCCCGTGCGCGACATGGCACTCGTCAAGGAAAAGCTGCGTCAGGCTCCGGGCGTCCGTCTCATCGGTCCGAACTGCCCGGGCATCATGACGCCGGGCGAATGCAACATCGGCATCATGCCGGGCTACATCGCGCGTCCCGGGCGCGTCGGCATCCTTTCCCGTTCGGGAACGCTGACCTACGAAGGCATGTATCAGATCACGCAGGCGGGCTACGGTCAATCGACCTGCGTCGGCATCGGCGGCGACCCGATTCAGGGGCTGACGCACCTCGACGTGGTGAAGCTCTTCAACGAAGATCCGGACACCGACGCGATTCTGATGATCGGCGAAATCGGCGGAACCGCCGAAATCGAAGCCGCCGAATACATCAAGGCGAACGTCAAGAAGCCGGTCGCGGCGTTCATCGCCGGTCGCACCGCGCCTCCCGGTCGCCGCATGGGACACGCGGGAGCGGTCGTCGGAGGCAAGGGAACGTCGGCGGAAGACAAAGTCCGCGCGCTCGAAGCCGCCGGCATCGCCGTCGCGAAGACGCCTTCGCACCTCGCCGAGGCGCTATTCTCCGTCTGGAATCCGTCGAAATAATCTTCGATCGGAGTATTCTAAAAAAAAGCGTTCCCGTGAAGCGATTCGCGGGAACGTTTTTTTTGCGCGCGTTCCCGCGCGAACCGCCGGCGAAGCACTTGTTTTCCGGTT
>CAZWIK010000015.1:0-3520 GCA_964633895.1 uncultured Enterobacteriaceae bacterium
TTCCGTCCGATTTTCGGAAAAAGGATTCATGAAAGAAAACAATACGCGCGCCGCGCCGCCGAGTCCATTCCCGAACGTTCCCGCAACGGAACGCGCCGTTTTTTTTTCGCCGCAGGTGCGCGCAAAAAAAAAGCGTCCCCGCGATAATCCGCGGGAACGCCCAAACTTCAAACAGGTTTCACACAACAAAACCAGAAATTTTATTTCGCGCGACGGCGGCGGCGCGCCGCGACCAACGCCAGCGCTCCCGCGCCCGCGAGCAAGCCGAACGCGCTCGGCTCCGGAATCGCAGTCGCCGAAAACGTGATGTTGGTGATCTCTGCTTTAATGCCTGCGTAGCCATCCAACGTGGAAGTGTCGACCGAATTGAAGATGACGCCGTAGGAATCATACGCCGCCTCTGCGTCGAGAGTCAAATCGAGGGAATAGGTCTGGCTTTCCTCCGTGAGCGTCGTTTTCGCATTATCGATCGTCGTCGAACCGAGAGTCGTCGCCGCGCCATCGCTCATAAATCCGTAAACCGTGCAGATGTATTTGCATTCGAACGAGTTGATATTAGCGCCCCAGGATGAAGCCTTGGCAATGGCGAACGAGAACGTCGCGGAAGAAATGACCGCGCCGCTCGTGCCGAGGTCGAAACGGTAGCCCGCGAAATTTCCTCCGCTGTTGTTGCTGGCGGCGGCTCCGATTTGGAGGATGACCTTTCCGGTTTCGAAACTGACTTGATTAGCCAAGGAGTTGTTTTCCCAAGTTCCAACCCAAGTGTTAAGATCCTGCGAGAAGAGCGTCGACTCCGTGATTCCGGAGGAATTCATGCTCGTCGTTCCCGCTCCCGTCAGCGTCAGATCGATGACCGTCGCTGCGCTTGCGAGCGCGGTTGATGCGGCGAAAAGCGCCGCGACTGAGATTAACTTTTTCATGATTTTGGTGAGTATTCCCTTTGTTTACTTTTGTTTTTTGAAAGCTTCGTCGATGTTTGAAGTTCTCAAGGAAACCGAGACGCGCGAAAACCGTTCCCGCGCGAAACTTCTCAATTTCGAAATGCCATTTTGCAAAAAAAAAACGCGACGCAAGCGTTTTTTTTCACGCGCGGCGGGAACGTTTTTTCCGCGACCCCGCGGGAACGCGGGCAAAAAACTTGACAAAACGGCGGCGGCGTAAAGAATCGTGTGCGTGATTTACAGATGGCATCGACTTAGTCGGACAACGCTTCTCCCCGCGGGGGAGTAGCATTTTTTTTGCGGGGCGGCGATCCGCGCTTGAATTTTCGCCGCAGCTTTTTTTCCGACGCGGAGAAAAACGCGCCGGGTTTTTGAATGAAAAACCGGACGTCTTTTTTTTCAGAACTTTAAAATAAATTATTTTTATGCAGCATAACGAAATCACGAAATATTCTGCGTTCCCGCAGGTCAAAATCGAGAATCGGCAATGGCCGGACCGGCGCATCGAACGCGCTCCCGTGTGGTGCAGCGTCGATCTGCGCGACGGGAATCAGGCGCTTGCCGTGCCGATGAACGTCGACGAAAAAATCGAGATGTTCGAAATGCTCTGCGACATCGGCTTCAAGGAAATCGAAATCGGGTTCCCGTCGGCGTCGGAAACGGAGTTCGCGTTCGCGCGCGCGCTTATCGAGAAAAATCTGATTCCCGACGACGTTACCGTGCAGGTGCTGGTGCAGTGCCGCGAGCATCTGATCCGCCGCACATTCGAAGCGCTCCGAGGCGCGAAGCAGGCGATCATTCACATTTATAATTCCACGTCGCCTCTGCAGCGCCGCATCACGTTCGGGAACGCGACGAAAGAGCAGATCAAGCAGATCGCGATCGACGGCGCGCAGCTCGTGAAGACGCTTCTGCCGGAGGCGGGCGACACGAAAATCCGTCTCGAATATTCGCCGGAAAGTTTTTCGGACACGGAAGTCGAATACGCCGCGGAAGTCTGCGAAGCCGTCATGGACGTGTGGCAGCCCACGCCGCAGGATCCGATCATTCTGAATCTGCCGGAAACGGTGCAGTGGACGACGCCGAACGTCTACGCGGACATGATCGAAAAATTCGGGCGGCTGATTTCGCGGCGGGACAGCGTCGTCATCTCGCTGCACACGCACAACGACCGCGGAACCGGCGTCGCCGCGACGGAACTCGGGCTGATGGCGGGAGCGGATCGCGTCGAAGGCACGCTTTTCGGGAACGGCGAGCGCACGGGCAATCTCGACATCGTGAACGTCGCGCTGAACATGTATACGCACGGAATCGAAACCGGACTGAAATTCGACGATCTGCCGGCGATCCGCGAGGTCTACGAACGCTGCACGCGCATGACCATTCCCGCGCGCCAACCGTATGCCGGCGACCTCGTTTTCACGGCGTTCAGCGGTTCCCATCAGGATGCGATCAAAAAAGGCATGGACGCGCGCGGCAAGCTCGGCGGGAACGCACCGTGGCACGTGCCGTATCTGACGATCGACCCGACGGACGTCGGCGCAACTTACGAGGCGATCATTCGCATCAATTCGCAGAGCGGGAAGGGCGGAATCGCCTACATTCTCGACCGCGATTTCGGAATCGACCTGCCGAAGCTGATGCACCCAGTCGTCGGTCAGGTCATCGGCGGGATCGCGGACAAGCGCGGGAGCGAGCTTTCTCCGAAAGAGATTCACGACGAATTCATGGCGCGTTTCGTGAACGTCGCAGAACCGCTGAAACTCCGCGTATTCGAATCCAATTCGGAAAACAAGCCGATCATTTCCTGCTCGGCGGACGTCGTGTATCAAGGAAAGGAGTACAAAATTTCCGGCAGCGGGAACGGTCCGATCAACGCGTTCGTCAAAGCAATTCACGCGCAGGGCTGGAAAAACTTCACGTTGCGCGATTACCGCTCGCACGCGATCGGCACGGGCTCGGCGACGGAATCCGCCGCCTACGTTTCGATTTCGCGCGACAGCGACGGAAAAATCTTCTGGGGTTGCGGAATCGACACGAACATCGAGCTTGCGGGGCTGCTCGCGCTCGTTTCCGCGTTCAACCTTTCGCGCAGAATCTGACGCGCCGCGGCGGGAACGCCTCCTTTCCGCGGACAAGCGCGTTTTTTTTGCGCGGTTTTTTTTCAGCGCGTCTTTTTCAGAAGCTCCGTCAGCTCGTCGAGCATCCGCGTGTCCTTGTGTTCGAGCGATTCGCGGATGCAGCCGCGGAGGTGGTCGTTGAGCACTTCCGTCCAGACGCCGCGGAGCGCTCCCGTGACGGACGTCACGAGGCGCAGAACATCGATGCACTCGCGGTCGTTCCTGATCATGAGTTGCAGGGCGCGCGTCTGCCCCTCGATCCGTCGCAGGCGCGCGATGAGTTTTTTCTTCATTTCGTCCGTCCGGCAGTGCGGGGAACGGCGTTTTTCCGGTGTGCTCATGGTCTTTTCGAAAGGTAGGAGTAGAACCGCGCGCGGCGGCTGTCAATAAATTAAATTTTTTCGGCGTTCCCGCGGAAAATCAACGGAATCCTTGCGGGAAACGCCGTTCGCGGCGCGG
>CAZWIK010000015.1:3620-5327 GCA_964633895.1 uncultured Enterobacteriaceae bacterium
CGCTTGGTGATTTCGCCATAGGCGTCGATGCGGCGGTCGCGGAAAAACGGCCAGATGCGGCGGAATTCTTTCTGCAAATCCAGATCGCATTCGGCGATGAGAATTTCCTCCTTGTCCGCGGACGCGCGGGCGATGATTTCTCCGTAGGGATTTGCGACGAAGCTCTGTCCCCAGAACTCGGTGCGCCCTTCGACGCCGACGCGGTTCGTCGCAGCGACGTAGCAGCCGTTCGCCACGGCGTGTCCGCGCTGCACGGTTTCCCACGCGCAATGCTGCGCCGCGCCGAGAGCGGCTTTTTCTTCGGGAAGCCAGCCGATCGCCGTCGGGTAAAAAAGAATTTGCGCTCCCGCGAGGGCGGTGAGGCGCGCGGCTTCGGGATACCACTGATCCCAGCAAATGCAGACGCCGATTTTCCCGAACGCCGTTTCCCACGCGCGGAACCCGAGGTCGCCCGGCGTAAAGTAAAATTTTTCCTCGAAGCACGGATCCTGCGGAATGTGCATTTTCCGATATTTTCCGAGATACGTTCCGTCCGCGTCGATGACCGCCGCCGTGTTGTGATAGACTTCGTTTCCGCGCGCCTCGAACATCGGCGCGACGATGACGACGCCGAGGCGTTCAGCCACGCGGCAGAGTTCCCGCGTCGTCGTTCCCGCGGGAATCGGTTCAGCGAGGTCGAAGCGGGCGGGATTTTCGTCGATGCAGAAATATTTTGTCGTAAACATTTCCTGCAAGCCGATGAGCTTTGCGCCTTTCGCGGCGGCTTCCTCGATGCGCGGGAGCGTTTTGCGCAGGTTTTCTTCGGGCGTTTCCGCGGCGGCGAGCTGGATAAGCCCGACGGGAATTTTTCGGTTTTCCATGGGCGGCGGCGGCTTATTTTTTCAGGTCGAAGCGGCGGATAAATTCTTTGGAAAGCGCATCGTAGGCGAGCGCGCCGGAACCGTTCGGATCGTAGTCGAAAATGGATTTTCCGTGGCTGGGCGCTTCGCCGAGGCGGATCGAGCGCGGAATCTTCGTTTTGAAAACGAGCTGCGGGAACGCTTTGGAAACGTCCGCGGCGACTTGGCGGGAAAGGTTTGTGCGCACGTCGAACATCGTCATCACGATTCCGCCGATCGTCAGGTCCGGATTGACTTTCGCTTCGCGGATCTGTTCGACGACGTTCAAAATCTGGCTCAGGCCTTCCAGCGCGAGGTATTCGCACTGCAACGTGATGAGCAGGTGGTTCGCCGCCGCGAGGCTGTTCATCGAAAGCATTCCGAGCGCGGGCGGGCAGTCCAGAATGACGGCGGAATACTTTCCGGATTTCCGGATTGGCGCGAGCGCGCTTTTGAGTCGGGAAAGGTAATTTTCCTGTTGCGGGAGGTTGGCTTCGACCGCCGCCATGTCGACTTCCGACGGGATGAGATCGAGGTTCGGCGTTCCCGTCGCGATGATTTTTTCTCTCGCGTCCGCGTCGCCGGTCAGCACGTCGTAGAGGCTCGCGCCTTCGGTTTTCGGAAAACCGAGCGCGCTGGTCGCGTTCGCCTGGGAATCGAGGTCGACGAGCAACGCGGGAACGCCGCGTCGGGCGAGCCCGCAGGCGAGATTGACGGCGGTTGTCGTCTTTCCGACGCCGCCTTTCTGATTGGCGATGGAGAAAATCTTAGTCATCGTTCCCGAATGATGAAGTTCTTTTCCCGAAACGTAAAATGAAAACTTTCCCGC
>CAZWIK010000015.1:5427-9032 GCA_964633895.1 uncultured Enterobacteriaceae bacterium
CCGCCACGGGAACGCGTTTTTTTTCCGCTTGCGGGAACGCGGCGGAAACGCCAATATCGTGCGCTCAAACGTCGAGTTCCGCGGGGTGTGAACCCTGCGGCGCCGGAGCCGCTTCGCGGGAACGCGCGGCGAGACGGTGCGCCGGACTTTCGGGTCTGGGGCGCGGAATCCCTTCCGGGAAACCTGTCGGCTCTGAAACAAAACAACACGCTATGTACGATAAATCCGAAATCATCAACAATTACAAACTCAGCGATAAGGACACGGGTTCCTCCGAAGTTCAAATTGCTCTTCTTTCCGCGCGCATCGCTCATCTCACCGAGCATCTCCGCACGCACAAGAAGGACTTCCACAGCCGCCACGGTCTGATCGCGCTGACGAACCGCCGCCGCAAGCTTCTGAACTATCTCAAAAAGAACAAGCTCGAAGCTTACGAGGCGATCATCCAGAAACTCGGCTTGCGCCGATAGTCTGGAAAAGCGTTCCCGCGGACGAAAATTTCGCGGGAACGCTTTTATATTTTTCCGGCGGACGAAAGCCTTTTTTTTCCGCGCCTCCCCGCGTGTTCCCGCCGCAGATTTTTCTCATACAAAAAATAAGAACCCGTTCCCGCAATCCCGCGGGAACACAAAAGAAGAAGTAAAAAAAATATGCAACAAGAATACAGTGTGAATGTCGAGGATTTCGGCATCACGATCAGCACGGGCTCGATCGCCCGCCAGGCGAACGGCGCCGTCACGGTCTCCTGCGGCGGAACGACGGTGCTTGTCACGGCGACCGCCGCGAACGAACTCCGCTCTCCCGACCAGGATTTCTTTCCGCTCACGGTCGATTATCGCGAAAAATTCGCCGCTGCCGGACGTTTCCCGGGCGGCTATTTCAAGCGCGAGGGGCGTCCGACGGAAAAGGAAATTCTCACGTCGCGCCTTTGCGACCGCCCGCTGCGCCCGCTGTTCCCGAAAGGATTTCTGAACGAAGTGCAGGTCATCGGTCTGCTGCTTTCGACGGATACGCTGACGGATCCCGACGTTCTGATGGTGAACGGCGCGTCCGCCGCGTTGCTCTGTTCGGACATTCCTTGGAACGGCCCGATCGGTGCCGTCCGCGTCGGCGAAGTGAACGGCGAATTCGTCGTCAATCCGACGCACGAGCAGATGCTCGACACGACACTCGACTTGGTTTACGTCGGGAACGAGCAGGACATGATGATGATCGAAGGCTCCGCCGACCAGATGCCGGACGACCGCTTCGTCGAAGCGCTCGAATTCGCGCACAAGGCGATTCAGAAAATCATCGCCGCGCAGCGGGAACTCGCCGCGAAGGTCGCGAAGCCGAAAAAGGCGTTCCCGCTCGTCATCTGCGACGAAAAAGTTTTTGAAATCTGCAAGCGCGTCGCCGACGCGGACAACAAGCTCGCGAAGGCGGTTTATCTGCCCGGCAAGCAGGAACGCGGGAACGCGGTGGACGCGGTCAAGGCGGAGGCGAAGGAAGCCGTCATCGCCGAGCTCGGCGAGGACAACGTCGATCCGCGCCATGTCAACATCGCGTTCGAGGAACTTCAGGAAAAAGTCTACCGCGAGGGCATTCTCGAAAAAGGCGTCCGCGCCGACGGTCGCGCGCTCGACCAGCTCCGCCCGATTTCCTGCAAGACGGACGTTCTGCCCAGCGTTCACGGCTCGGCGATTTTCCAGCGCGGCGAAACGCAGGCGCTCGTCATCGCGACGCTCGGCACGTCGAAAGACGCGCAGGAACTCGACGGTCTTTCCGGCGGTCCGAAGTCGAAATCCTTCATTCTGCATTACAATTTCCCGCCGTTCTCGGTCGGCGAATGCGGCAAGTTTGGCTCGCCCGGACGCCGCGAAATCGGACACGGCGCGCTCGCGGAACGCTCGCTCGTTCCCGTGCTTCCGAGCGAAGAGGATTTCCCGTATTCGATCCGCATTTCGTCTGAAATCATGGAATCGAACGGCTCGACCTCCATGGCGTCCGTCTGCGGCGGAACGCTCGCGCTCATGGACGCCGGCGTGCCGATCACCGCTCCCGTCGCTGGAATTTCCTGCGGTCTGGTGACGCTTCCCGACGAAAACGGGAAAATCGTCAAGCACGTCGTGCTGACCGACATCATCGGCTCCGAAGACCACTTCGGCGACATGGATTTCAAAATCTGCGGCACGCACGCGGGAATCACGGGCTTCCAGCTCGACCTCAAGATTCACGGTCTGCCGATCGACATCGCGAAAGAAGCGATCCGCCGCAACCGCGAGGCGCGCGAGAAAATTCTCGGCATGATCACCGAGGCAAAGCCCGCGCCGTCCCCGACGATCAAGCCGACCGCGCCGCGCATTCACACCGTGATGATCCCGCCGGACAAAATCGGCGCGCTCATCGGTCCGGGCGGCAAGAACATCCGCCGCATCTGCGAACTTTCCGGCGCGCAGATCGACATCAACGAGGACAATTCCGGACGCGTGGATATTTTCGCGACCAGCGAAGAATCGATGCAGCTCGCGATCGGCGAAATCAATCTCGCGACCGCGCAGATCGAAAACGGCAAAACCTACAAGGGCATCGTCCGCTCGATCAAGGAATTCGGTTGCTTCGTCGAGTGCCTGCCCGGGCAGGAAGGTCTCGTTCACGTTTCCGAGCTCGCGGATTTCCGCGTGAACAAAGTCGAAGACGTGGTGAAGCTCGGCGACGAAATCATCGTCAAGTGCGTCGGCATCGACGACAAAGGACGCGTCCGCCTTTCCCGCCGCGCCGCGATCGCGGAAAAGGAAGGGCGCCCGTATGAGCCGAAAGCCGCCGAGCCGCGTTCCGACCGTCCCCGCCGCGACCGCGGACCGCGCCGCGACCGCAACGACCGTCCCCGCCGCGAGCGCCGCGAAGGCGACGCTCCCGCCGCGTGAGGCGGACGGGAAGTCATTTTTTCTTCCCGAAAAAAAAAGAGCGTTCCCGCGCGGGAGCGCTCTTTTTTTGTCCTGATTTTTTCCCCTGCGCCGTTCCCGTTCAGAGAAAGCGCCGCGCGATTTCCGCGCGGGAAATTTCGAAGAAAATTTTCTGTCCGTTGGGACTGACGTTCGGCTGCGAAGTCGAAAAAAGCGCGGAGAGGAGTTCGTGAGGATCGCCGTTTTCGTTCAGCGCGTCACGGCTCTGCATCGCCTGCGCGGCGGCGATCCGCGCGAGCGCGTCGTGCGCGATGTTCCCGCGCGAGAAGCCGGCGGGAAGGCGTGCGATGCGGTCCACGAGGTCGCGCACGAACGTCTTGACGTCGGTCTTCGGCGAGAGCCAGTCGGGAATTTCCGTGATGCGGAAAAAGTTCCGCCCGAATTCCTCGACGGCGAATCCGGCTTCGTTGAGCGTCGCCATGTGGCGCAGCAGCGTGTCGGCGAGAACCGGTTCGAATTCGATCGGTTCGGGAATGAGCAGCGTCTGCGAAATGCGTTCGGATTTTCTGAAGCGTTCGAGCGCGCGTTCATACCAGATGCGTTCGAGCGCGAGGCGCGGATTGAAGACGAGCAGGACGGCTTCCGCCTGAAAAATTTCCAGCCCGTCGAATCCGGCGCGTCCGATGTGGCGCCAAGCTCTCCATGACGACTGCGGGAACG
>CAZWIK010000015.1:9132-40542 GCA_964633895.1 uncultured Enterobacteriaceae bacterium
CCTCGGCGGTCTTCGCGGGAACGCCGACGCTCGGTTCCGGCTTTTCCTCGCGTTCCCGTCGCGGGAACGCCGCGGTCGGTGCGCGCTTTTTTTCGGAAAAATCTTCTCTCCGCGCGGAATCCGTCCGCGGGAACGCCGCCGCGGGATCTGCCTCCGGCGTTTCGTCTTCCGTTTCCGGTTCCCCGCCGACGGTCTGAAGCACGGCGGAAATAATCAGATTGCGCACGGCGGATTCGTTGCGGAAACGCACTTCGCGTTTGGCGGGGTGGACGTTTACGTCCACGGCGTGCGGATCGATTTCGAGAAAAAGAAACGCGAGCGGATAGCGCCCGCGCGGAATCAGCGTGTGATAGCTTTCGACGAGCGAATACGCCATCGTGCGGTTGTCCACGGGACGCCCGTTCACGATCGTCACCATTTCCGCGCGCGACGCGCGGCTGACGCCCGGTCTGCCGACGAGCCCTCGGATTTTCATGCCGCTGCTTTCTTTTTCGCGCAGCGGAATCAGATCGTTGGCGAGCTGTTGTCCCCAGATTGCGCCGACGCGTTGCCGCAGATCCGTTCCCGCGGGCGAGCGGAAAATTTCCCGCCCGTTTTCCCAGAGTGTGAACGCGATATCCGGATGCGCGACGGCGTAGAGCCGCACGCAGCGCGTGATGTGCGCCGCCTCGGTGTTTTCCGATTTGAGAAATTTCAGCCGCGCGGGAACGTTTGAAAAGAGGCGTGAGACTTCGATGCGCGTTCCCGCGGGCATTCCGACCTCGCGGCAGTAGCGGTATTTCCCGCCTTGGACGAGAATTTCCGCGCCGTTCTCCGCGTCGCCCGGACGCGTGCGCAGCGTGAAATGCGAGACGCTCGCGACGGACGGCAGTGCCTCGCCGCGGAAGCCGAACGAGTGGATCGTGTCGAGATCCGCCGTTTCGCGGATTTTGCTCGTCGCGTGGCGTTCGAGCGCGAGCAGCGCCTGATTCGGAGACATTCCGCAACCGTTGTCCTCGATCGCCATGAAGCTCTTCCCGCCGTTGCGGAATTCGATGGAAATGCGCGTCGCTCCCGCGTCGATCGCGTTTTCGAGCAATTCCTTGATGACGGACATGGGACGCTCGACCACCTCGCCCGCGGCGATCTGGTTGGCGACGTTGTCCGGAAGTATGCGGATTTCAGGCATCGAAAAATTTCTCGCCAAAAGCTAAGCGCATTCCCGCGTTCCCGCAAATTGAAAAAAAACGCCGCGTTCGCGCGCGGAAAATTTCTGTTCCCGCGGAAAAATGCGCTGCGGAAGCGAATGCCGCCCGCCGTTCCCGAAGCGTTTTCCTGTTTGCTCTCGGACTCAGGAACGATAAAATCTGCATTCCTTTTTCATTCTTGTTCCCGATTCAATTCTTTTTTCCGAAATATGTCCCTGTTTGCAGCATCACGAAAAACTTTGTCGCTGGCGGCGTTTCTTTCTGCGGGAACGCTGTCGCCTTTCGTCCTCTGCGCGGAGACGGCGGAGCGCGCGTCCTACGACGTTTCGACGGAATCGGATCTGCGGAAATACCTTTCGGAAAAATCGTTTCTGCCCGCCGGCGGCGAAGCGGGAAAGGACGAAACCTACTGGAATAATTCCGACCTCGCGCTGACGGGCGACCTTTGCGTCGATACGCTGCTCGACGAATCCGTCGACGGGACGGGAACGATCGAAGTGCTCGCCACCGACGTGAAAATTTTCGGCGGCGGGAACGTCGTTTCCTCGTCCGAGCTTGAGCTTTCCGCGTCCGGTTCCGGCGATCTGTTTTTTCTGAACGGAACCGCGCTCTCCGCGGAAAACGTGACGTTCGCGGGAACGACGGACGAAGCGAAAAAAACGGGGCGCGTCTTCACGACCATCAACAGCACCGCGCTCAGTTCGAGCATTTCGCTCGGCGCGGGAACGACGATCGAAAACCGCCGCCTCGTCGCCGACGCATACACGAACTACCGCGCGCAGGGCGGCGCGCTGATTTCCGCGCACATTCTCGACACGGTCTACTTCGCTTCGTCGGAATCCGGCGACGTCGTTTTCCGCGGGAACGCGGCGGTCGGCGGTCTCGTTTCTTACGAAAATTCCGCCGGCGAAAGCGTTTCCGAAGATCTGAACGCTTACGGCGGCGCGGTTTACGCGGTCGGGTTGGTGAAAATTTCCGGCGCGGGAACGACGCTCTTTTCGGGCAACACCGCGTATTCGGAAAATCAGACGGCGGCGGGCGGAGCGGTTTTCATCGCCAACGCCACGCTGACCGCCGACGGCGAGCTCGGCTCGACTTCGTATCCGGGTTCTTTCACGAACGGCGACACCGGCTCGCTCGAACTCGGTCTGCAACTCGCGGGAACGACCGTCGGCTTCAGCGGGAACAGCGCGGAAGGCGCGAACGCGTTCGGCGGCGCGCTCGTCGTTTATGCCGGCTGGTTCGACGCGGCGGACGCCGAGATTTCGTTTTCGGGAAACGTCGCGCGGAATCACGTTCCCGCGGACGACGCTTCGGACGCGGCGGAATCCTCCGTCAGCGCGGGAGCGTTCTGCGTTTCCGCAGGCGGGCGCGCGACTTTCGACAAGGAAACGCATCTCGTTTTTTACGAAAATTCCGCGCTCGGAAATTCCGCGCTGACGACGGCGTTCGGCGGCGCGGCAGTCGTCAGCGAAGCGACGTTTTTCTCGGCGGGAACGGCTTCTTTTGAAAAAAACCGCGTGGAAGTTTCCGAGGGCGGATCCGTCGCGTTCGGCGGCGCGCTTTTCATCGCGGGAACGATCGAAAGCGAAACCGACTCAACGACGGGCGAAATCACGGAAACGCATTCGACGAACGTCGCGCTCGCGGGAACGCTTTCCTTCTCGGAAAATTGCGCCGCGGCGCACGCGCTCGCCGCAGAATCTTCGGACGACGGAACCGTCGAATCGCTCGCCCGCGGCGGCGCACTCGCCGTGTGCGGCGGGAACATCGACGGCGCGTCGCTCGCGTCGTTGACTTTTTCCGGCAATTGCGCTGCGTCGAAAACGACGGCGCAGGGCGGCGCGCTCGCGGTCTGGGAGGAAACGTCCTCAAACGTCACGGAAATGACGCTGAAAACGTCCGGCGAATTTCTCTTTTCCGGCAATTCGGCGAAGCTGCTCGCGCTCGATTCCGAAGAGGCGCAGACCGACGGCGTCACGGCTTCCGCGCAGGGCGGCGCGCTGTTCCAGAGCGCGGGAACGCTCGAGCTTGCGGCGGCGGGAACGCTAAAATTTTCCGGAAACTCCGCCGACGCCTCCGCGCAGGCGAACGTGCTCGCGCAGGGCGGCGCGCTTTTTCAGAGCGCGGGAACGCTGACGCTCGCCGCCGCCGAATTTTCGGAAAACTCCGCCGAATCCGCCGCGGGAACGGCGCAGGGCGGCGCGGCGTATTTTTCCGACGGAAGCGCGGAATTTTCCTCGTCCGCGAAATTTTCCGGCAACGCGGCGAACGCACTCACGGCACAGGGCGGCGCGGTTTACGCTTCGGGCGGAAGCCGGATTTTCGGCGGCGCGGCGAATTTTTCGAAAAACGCGGCGAACGCGGGAACGGAGTCCTCCGCCGCGGGAACGGCGATCGCGCGCGGCGGCGCGATTTACACGGCGTCCGGCGCGCTTGAATTTTCTTCGACGGCGCATTTTTCCGAAAATTCCGCAAGTGCGATTTCCTCCGAGGGCGAAGCGGACGACGGGCGGCTCAACATCGCGACGGGCGGCGCGGTTCACGTCGCTGGCGGAACGCTGACTTTCGGCGGCGCGGCGGATTTTTCCGCAAACACCGCGACGTCTTCGGCGGGCGGCGCGGCGCAGGGCGGCGCGGTTTATCTTTCTTCCGGAACGCTCGACGCGGGCGCGCTCGAATTTTCCGGCAACGCGGCGAACGCGCTCACGGCGCAGGGCGGCGCGGTTTACGTTTCCGCCGCGGGACTGCTGAACGCGGGAACGCTCGCGTTTTCCGGCGATTCCGTTTCTTCGGACGCGGGAACGGCTTCGGGCGGCGCGCTCTATTCCGCGGGCGCGGTGCGCGTCTCGGGAACGCTTTCCGCGAAATCCGCGGCGGCGTCCGGCGCAACGGCGGCTTCGGGCGGCGCAGTCGCCGTGCGCGGCGGACGCGTTTCCGTCTCCGGCGACGGCGAACACGAAATTTCCGGCAACGCGGCGACGGCTTCCGGCGACGGCGGGAACGCATTCGGCGGCGCGATTTTTTCGACGGGAACGTTCGCTTCGACGGCGGGAACGCTGAAACTTTCCAACAACGCGGCGACGGCTTCGGGCGCGGACGGGAACGCGTTCGGCGGCGCAATTTATATGCGCGGCGGTAGCGTTTCGCTCGCGGACGCAACACTTTCCGGCAACGCGGCGACGGCTTCCGGCGACGGCGGGAACGCCTACGGCGGCGCAGTTTACATCGACGCTTCGTCGTCTTCGGCTTCGACGCTCACGCTCAGCGGAAACACGACGATTTCGGGAAATGCCGTTTCCGCGAGCTCGGGAACGGCTTCGGGAAGCGGCATTTTCATCGGCGTCGGCGCGGGAACGGAAGCGAATGGCGCGGTCGCAATCGTGTTCGACGCGGGCGCGGACGTTTCGACGAACGAGGACGGAGAGACCGTCGTCGAGAACGCCGAGACGGCGACGGTTTCCGACGCGGTCGTTTCGGAGAACGTCGCCTGGACGCTGAAAAAAACGGGCGCGGGCAATCTGATTTTGTCCGGCGAAATTTCTTTTTCGGGAAAAGGCGCGACGCTGGAAATCGACGGCGGGAACGCGCTGATTTCCGCGGTGGCTGCGGGAACAAACGTCGATTTCGAATCCGTGTCCGTCGCTTCGGGCGCGACGCTGAACGTTTCCGGCGAGCTCGGCGGTTTCGCGCAGGCCAAAATCGCGGGAACGCTCGCCGTTTCCGACGGCGGCGCGATGAATTTTTCCGACGCTTCGGCGATGACGCTTTCGGGAACGCTTTCGATTTCCGACGCTTCGGCGAAGGTCGCGGGAACGGCGACGGTCGACGGCGCGGGAACGGTCTTCGTTTCCGGAAATTCCGAAATCGGCTTCGATGGCGCGGACGCGACGCTGACGCTTTCGGGCGCGACGCTTTCCGTCGGCGCGGGAACGCTGACGCTTTCCGGCGGCGGAAAACTTGAAGTCGCGGGAACGCTCGAATTTACGGGCGACGCGACGATCACGCTCGCGGACGGCGCGACGCTCGCGCTCGCGGAAGTCGCGCATTCGGCGGACGTCGAAGCGAAGATCGACGGCGCGGGAACGCTGATGCTTTACGGCGAAGCTGCGGACGGCGGCAAAATTTCTTTTTCGAAATTTTACGAGACGGCGACGGACGAGGACGGGAACGAGACAAAGACGCTCCGCGCGGGAACGTTCACCGTCGGCGAAAACGTGAAGATCGCGGCGGGAATTTCCATCGGCGAAGGCGTTTCGCTCTCGCTTTCCGTCGATTCGCAGGTCGAGGGTTCGAGGAACATTCGGCTTGCCGGCGGCACGCTGCTCGCGCCGGATTCGGGCGAGGACAATCCGTTTCTGCTGGAATCGTTGTCCGTCATCTCGGCGGACGTCGTCTCCGCGCTCGGCGCGGCGGGCGAAAATCAGGTTTTCAAAATGGCGGAAACGACGGAGACGGACGAGGACGGGAGCGAAACGACGTCCGTCAATTCGATGAGCCTGAGCGGGAAAATCGAAATCACGGAAACGACGACGTTCATCGGCGACGTCGTTTTCGCGGGAACGTCGAGCGAGACGGAACTTTCCGGCGCGGGAACGCTCGTCGGCAGCGTTTCCGGCACGGGAACGGTTTCGCTCGCAGAAATCCGGGGAAATCTCGAAATCTCGGACGCCGCCGGAAACGCCCGCGGCATGTGGATTTCGGGCGCGGTGAACGTGAGCGGGAACGTGAACGTCGGCACGGAATCCATCAAAAACTCGATTCTCAGACTGAACGCGGGCGCGTCGCTTTCGGCGGGAACGCTGAACAACTTCGGCACGGTGCACGCGCTCGGCGATTCGTCTTTTTCCGGAAATTTTGTGAACGCGGGAACGCTCGTCGTCGCCGCGGATTCGACGTTCACGCTCGTTTCCGGCACGTATGCGGGAACGGCGGGCAGCAAGATCGACATTTCCGCGTCGAACAGCGCGGTGAGTTTTTCCGAAGGCGTCGACGCGCGCGGGCTTGAGCTCGGCGTCGTCATCGTCGACGCCTCGGCGATGACGCCCGACGACGCGCTCGGCATTTTCGGTTTGACCGAAGAACAATACGCGTCGCTGACACTGAAGGACGCGAACGGTTATTCGCTCGAAGACCGTTTCGAATACGATTCGGCGACGGGAACGCTCGTTTTTCTCGGCTTGAACGGCGAAGCGTTCGCGGGAACGCTTTACGGCGATTTTCAGCGCGAGAGCGTGAACCGCACGCACGGTTTCATGCGGGCGGCGCAGTTTCGCGGGAACGTGCGTCCGATCGCGCCGCAACTTTACGGCGAATACAAGCTCGACTCACCGTATATGCGCGCGTTTCTCGAAAAGCGGCGTCAGCGCGGCGGCGAAGTCTCGGCGCAGGAGGAGGCGAAGCATCGGGGGGATCTCGCGCTCGCGAAAAAACTCAATTCGGCAAACGTTAATTTTTGGATACAGGGCGATTTTTCCTATTCGAAACAGCGGGAACGCCATGGCTTCGATTCGTATGAGGCGACGGTTTACGGCGCGCTCGCGGGAGCGTCGGTTCCGCTCGGCGAAAACTGGGAACTCGGGCTCGCGCTTTGCGGCGACGAGGAGGAATACAAGACGGTTTCCGCGGCGACGCGGCACAAAATCCGGACGGACGCCTACGGGATTTCCGGCTACGGGCGTTTCCGCGGCGAATGGTTCGACTGGTCGCTCGGCGCGGCGGGAATGTTCACCTCGTCGGATTCCGAACGCGGCGATTATTCCGGCGATTTCGACGCGTGGCGCCTCGGCGCGATGACGGAAATCGGCGCGACGCTCCGCGCGCAGAGCTGGCTCGCCTTGCGCGCGTTCGCCGGATTGTCCACCGCGTATTCCCACGTCGGCTCTTTTTCCGAATCCGGCGGCGACGGCTCGCTTTCCGTCGATTCGGACGGTGCGTTCGGCGTGCGCACGAGCATCGGCGCGTCTTCCGCGTTCCTGCTGAGCGACGCGTTCCAGTTCAGAATTTACGCGGCGTGGCTCTTCGACCTCGGGAACGACGAATATTCGCTCGACGCGTATATGCCGTCCAAACACACGCGCTACGTGATCCGTTCCCGCGAAAACGAGACGTCCGCACTCGAAGCGGGCGCGACGATAAACTGGACGCTTTCGGAAAGCCTCGAAGTCTTCGGCGGCTACGCGGGAACGATCCGCGCGGGCGAACGCGCTCACGCGGCGACGCTTGGCGTGAATTTCTTTTTCTGATGGCAAAAACGGGAACGACGCGTTAAAACTGCGCAACGCATTTTTCCGAGATTTCTCTCCGAAAGCATTTTCGATTTTTCGCCTCAAATGAATGGACTAAAAAAAATAGTTTTCTTCGGCTCGGACCCGATCGCGCTTCCCGTGCTGGAAACGCTGATCAGCGCGCCGCTGCGCGCGCTCGTCCGCATCGAGGCGATTTACAGCCAGCCGGACAGACCGTCCGGGCGCGGTCAGAAAGTGCAGCCCAACGCCATCGCGCGATGGGCGCGCGACTACAACATTCCGCTTTTTCAGCCGGAAAAACTCGGTGCGGAGGACGTCGCGCGGCTGAAAGAAATCGGCTGCGACATCGCGCTGGTCATGGCTTACGGACACATTCTGAAGCAGGAACTTTTGGACGCGCCGCGCATCGGATTTTTCAATTACCACGCGTCGCTACTGCCGCATTTTCGCGGTCCCGCGCCGATCGAAGCCGCCATCGCGAGCGGTGCGACGGGAACGGGCGTGACGCTTCAGCGCATCGTTCCCGCGCTCGACGAAGGCGACGTCGTGGGAAGCGCCGTGATTCCGCTGACCGGCGAATCCACGCGCGCGTCTCTGCGCGAAAGCATTTCCGAAGCCTGTTCGTTCATCACGGTCGACACGCTCCCGCGCATCATTTTCGGCAAGGCGGAAAACATTCCGCAACCGGAAAAACACGCGTCCTACACGCGGAAAATTTCCCGCGCGGATTCCGCCGTGGATTTTTCCGCTCCCGCGAAAGTAATCGCCGCCCGCACGCGCGCGCTTTCGCCGTGGCCGGGCTGCACGTTCCCGTTCAACGGCATGGAAATAAAGCTCGGGCACGTCGAGGCGGTCAACTCGCCCGAGTCGGAGGCGCATTCCGCCGCGCCGGGAACGGTGATGCCGCGGACGAAAGGCGAGCTGTTCGTGGCGACGGGGCAGGGTTTTCTTCACATTCATTCCCTGCAACGCCCGGGCGGACGGATGCTGCCCGCGCGCGATTTTCTCGCGGGGCTGAAAATTCCCGCGGGAACGGTTCTGGAAAGCCGCGAGATGCTTCCGCTTTTTAAAAAGACGCCGTGGAAGAAAAAGCGCGTTCCCGCGCCGCCGCCCGCCGGCGTCTGAACCTTTTTTTTCCGCCCGCGATGCCGAAGCCGCCGCCGAAAAAATATCTGCCGCGCGGAATCAGGATTCTTTTCGAGGACGCGGACGTCGTCGTCATCGAAAAGCCCGCCGGTTTGCTCAGCGTTCCCGCGCGCTACGAACGCGACCGGAACGCGCTTTCGCTGATGACGAATTTTTTCCGCAAGGGCGATCCGCGTTCGAAGAAAGAGCTTTTCGCCGTCAATCGGCTCGACCGCGAAACGTCGGGCATTTTGGTTTTCGCGAAATCTTTCGCGATGCGGGAACGCTTTCACGAAAATTGGGAAGACGCGGAAAAAATTTATCTCGCCGTCGCCGCAGGACGCGTCGAGGCGGATTCGGGAACGTTCGAATCTTGGCTCGCCGAAGACGAAAATTACCGCGTGCACAGCGTTCCCGCGCCGACCGGAAACGTCGCCCGCGCGCCCGGCGTTCCCGCGCCGCGTTTCGCCGCGACGCGCTACAAAGTGATCCGCCGCGCCTCGCGTTGGACTTCGCTCGAAGTCTCGCTGCTCACGGGACGAAAAAATCAGATCCGCGCGCATTTTTCCGAAAACGGGCATCCGTTGTTAGGCGACGCGATGTACGGCGGCGTTCCCGCACCTCGGCTCGCGCTGCACGCGCGACGGTTTGCGTTCACGCACCCTCGGACGCGGGAACGCGTCGAAGTCGTCAGCGAGCCGCCGGAATTTTTCCGGAAGTTTCTCTGAAAAAAAACGGCGTTTCCGCGCGTTCAGGCGGCGGAATTTTCGAAAACGATTTTGCCGCCGCAGATTGTGGCGAGAACGCGTCCGTGAAGCGTGCGTCCGAGCACGGCGCAGTTTTTCGAATTGGATTTGAGCGCGTCCGCGCGCGGCGTCCATTCCGCGTTTGGATCGAAAATGACGATGTCCGCGTCCGCGCCGACGGAAAGCGTTCCCGCGGGAATGCCGAGAATTTTCGCGGGCGCGGGAGCGAGCTTTTCCACGATCTGCGGGAGCGTCATTTCGCCGCTGCGGAAAAGTGCTTCGAGCGAGACGGCGAGCGCGGTTTCGAGCGAAATCACGCCGAACGGCGCGTAGTCGAACTCGCAGTCCTTTTCGGTCGGCGTGCGCGGCGAATGATCGCTCGCGATCGCGTCGATCGTGCCGTCCTTCAAGCCCGCGATGAGCGCGCGGCGGTCGGATTCTTCGCGCAGAGGCGGATTGATTTTTTTGTTCGTGTCGTAGTCGCCGACGTCCTTGTCCGTGAGCAGAAGATGCTGCGGGGAGACCTCCGCGGAAATTTTCGTGCCGAGTTTTTTCGCTTCGCGAATGAGTTCGACGGAACGCCCGGAGCTGATGTGTTGAAGATGCAGGCGGGAACGCGTTGCCTCGCAGAGCAGAATGTCGCTCGCGACGACGATGTCTTCCGCCGCTCGCGGAAGCCCGCGCAGCCCGAGGTGAAGCGATTCCTCGCCGAGGTGCATCACACCCGTCGCCGTCATGCTCGAATCCTGGCAATGGTCGAAAACGGCGATGTCGAACATTTTCGAATAATCGAGCGCGCAGCGCATGATTTCGTTGTTCACGAGTCCGCCGACGGAATCCGTGATTGCGACACAGCCCGCTTTTTTCAGCGCGCCGATCGGCGCGAGCGATTCGCCTTTGCCGCCGAGCGTGATGTTGCCGGCGGGAAGAACTTTCACGCGGGCGTCGGCGTCGATCAGTTCTTTGACGAGGCGCACCGTTCCCGCGTTGTCGACGCAGATTTTGTCGTCCGGCGTGCAGACGACGGTTGTGAAGCCGCCCGCCGCCGCCGCCGCCGTTCCCGAGGCGAACGTCTCGCGCGCCGTTTTTCCGGGTTGATAAAGGTGAGCGTTCAGATCGACGAATCCCGGCGCGACGACGTTCCCGCCCGCGTCGATGACGCGAGCCCGCGCGGCTTGTTCCGGCGTGAGCGCCGCGACGATTTTTCCGTCGGCGACGGCGAGGTCTCCGCGTTCTTCGCGTCCGTTCGCGGGATCGATGATCAGTCCGTTCCTGACAAGAATGAAATCTGAATGGCTCATAAATCGGGAAAAATTATAAAACCGTTCCCGCGCGGCACTCAAACTTTGTTTTTCGGTGTTCCCGCCGAGAAAGAAAATGCGTCGCGCGCGGCGCGTTCCCACGGGGGCGGATCCGCTTCGCGGGAACGTTTTTTTGTCGGACGCGGCGGCGTTTCCTTTCGAAAAAAAAATGTTTTGACGCTGTTCCTGCTTTAAACGATTCTGAAAGAGCCGCGTGAAAATCCTCAACCGATATTTGTTTGTCCAGTGCGCCGTTGCGTCCGTCATGTCGCTCGGCCTGTTCATCTTTGTCCTTGTGACGGGGAACGTGTTGCGGCACATCATCGGCGAACTCGCGAACGGGCGGCTTTCGATGCCGACGGTTTTCGAGCTGGTGGGGCTGATTTCCATGAGCGTCATTCCCTACGCGATGCCGCTTGGCATGCTGACGGGCGTGCTGATCGTGCTGGGGCGCATGTCGGCGAACAACGAAATCATCGCGATGAAATCGGCGGGACTGAATCTGTGGCGCATCGTTTCGCCGATTTTTCTGATCGCGTTCATCGGCGTCTGCATCAGCGGCTACATCAACTGTTTCTGGGCACCGCGCGCGACGAATCAGTATAAAACGATGCTCAAAAGCACGTTTCGCGAATCGCCCACGCGGCTCATCGTGCCGAAGGTGCTGTTCCGGGAATTTCCCGGCTTCGCAATCTACGCGGATTCGCGGGAAGGCGATGTGTTGAAGAATTTCTGGCTGTGGGAACTCGGCGAAAACAGCGTTCCCGTGCGCTTCACGCACGCGGACGAGGCGACGATCCGCTTCGTCGAGGCGAAAAGCGCGTTCGAGGACGACCGGCTGCAGATCACGTTGAAAAACGCGACGACGGAGGAGCGTTCGCGCGGCGATCCCGCCGATGTAGGGCGCGAGGCGATCCGTTTTTCAAGCATCGGGAACGCGCCGATTTCCATTTCGCTCGGACAAATTCTCGGCGATGGCACGCTCCCGAAAGCGCGGCGCAAGCTGCGCTGGTTCACGATAACGGAACTGATGCAGCTCCGCAGAGAAGGCTGGCGCGCCGATCCCGCGACGGATCCGCCGAAAAAAGTCGAAGCCGACCGCATCGCCGTGCAGATGCAGATGCAGAATTATCTGACGTTCGCGATGTCCGTGTTCTCGCTGGCGATTCTCGGCATTCCGCTCGGCATTCGCGTATCGCGTTCGGAAACGTTCGTGAACATCGGCATCGCACTCGCACTCGCGCTGGTTTTTTACCTGCTGATGACGTTTGTTTCGTGGATTGAAGATCCCGCGTGGCGTCCGGACATTCTCGCCTGGCTGCCGAACATTCTTTATCAGGGCATCGGCTTCGCTCTGCTTTACCGCGCGGCGAAGAACTGACGTTCCCGCGCGAATTTATTTCGCCGCGCCGTCGCCTTTGGCGGCTTTTGGAAACTTGACTTGCGGGAAAAACGACGTAAACTTCCCCGCGTTTTTTTGCTCATTTCCCTATGCACATCGACATCATAAATCAGCCCATTTTCTGGGCAGTTCCGGCGGCATCGGTCATCGCGCTCGCGTTCGCGGCGCATTTTTATCGTCAGATGATGAGGTGTTCCGAAGGCACGCCGACCATGAAAAAAATCGCGCAGCACGTCCGTTCGGGCGCGATGGCGTATCTGAAACAGCAATACAAGATCGTCGGAATCGTCTTCGTGGTTCTGGCGGTTCTTTTTGCCGTTCTCGCCTTGAAGGGGCTGCAGAATCCTGTCGTTCCCGTGGCGTTTCTGACGGGCGGGTTTTTCTCCGGTCTCGCCGGATTTTTCGGAATGAAGACGGCGACCTACGCGAGCGCGCGCACGGCGAATGCCGCGCAGAATTCACTGGACGCGGGGCTGCGCGTCGCCTTCCGCTCTGGCGCGGTGATGGGGTTGGTCGTCGTCGGGCTCGGCTTGCTCGACATTTCGATCTGGGCGGTCATTCTCGACTGCTGCACGCATTTCATCGACGAGACGGCGACGGGAACGCACAAGATGATCTTCATCACGACGACGATGCTGACGTTCGGCATGGGCGCTTCGACGCAGGCGCTGTTCGCGCGCGTCGGCGGCGGGATTTACACGAAGGCGGCGGACGTCGGCGCGGATCTCGTCGGCAAAGTCGAAGCGGGCATTCCCGAAGACGATCCGCGCAATCCCGCGACGATCGCGGACAACGTGGGCGACAACGTGGGCGACGTCGCCGGCATGGGCGCGGATCTTTACGAATCCTACTGCGGGTCGATTCTCGCGACGGCGGCTCTCGGCTCGGCGGCGTTCGTCGCGTTCGGAGCGGGAACGGCGGAGGGCGATTCCGTTTCCGCGGCGATGCAGATCAAGGCAATTCTCGCTCCGATGCTCATCGCGGCGGTCGGCATTTTGCTTTCGATTTTCGGAATTTATCTCGTGCGCGCGAAGGAAGGCGCGACGATGAAAAATCTGCTCGGCGCGCTCGGACGCGGCGTGAACGGTTCGTCCGCGCTGATCGTCGTCGCGACGTTCGCGATTCTTTGGCTGCTCGGCATTCCGAACTGGATCGGCGTTTCGCTCTCGGTCGTCGTCGGTCTGCTCGCGGGAATCATCATCGGACAGGCGACGGAATACTACACGTCGCAGACGTATAAGCCGACGCAGAGCATCGCCGAATCCGCGAAAACCGGTCCCGCGACCGTGATCATTTCCGGCATCGGCGTGGGCATGCTTTCGACCTGCATTCCCGTCGTCACCATCGTCGTCGCGATCGTGCTTTCGTTCATTTTCGCCGCGGGCGGCTTCGGTCTGAAAGACGGCGTCACGCTCGCGAATGTGTTTTCCGCGGGAAATCTCGGCTTCGGGCTTTACGGAATCGGCATCGCCGCCGTCGGAATGCTTTCGACGCTCGGCATCACGCTGGCGACGGACGCTTACGGACCGATCGCGGACAACGCCGGCGGGAACGCCGAAATGTCCGGGCTCGATCCCGAAGTGCGCAAGCGCACGGACGCGCTCGACGCGCTCGGGAACACGACAGCGGCGACGGGCAAGGGCTTCGCCATCGGTTCCGCCGCGCTCACCGCGCTCGCGCTCCTCGCGTCCTATATCGAGGAAATTCGCATCGCGCTACTGCGCATCGTGAAGGGCGGCGACCTCGAATCGCTTCCGGGCGGGCTTCAGCGCCTCGTCGACGCGGGCAACGGCGTGAACGCCGACAATCTCGTGGAAAAAATCCAGAACGCTTCGTTCGTCGATTTCATGAACTGGTATGACGTCACGCTGATGAATCCGCGCGTTCTCGCGGGAATGTTCATCGGGTCGATGATGGCGTTTCTTTTCTGCGGGCTGACGATGAACGCCGTCGGGCGCGCCGCGCAGAGCATGGTTGTCGAAGTGCGCCGCCAGTTCCGCGAAATTCCCGGCATTCTCGAAGGCACGGGAACGCCGGATTACGCGCGTTGCGTCGAAATTTCCACGAAGGGCGCGCAGCGCGAAATGCTTCTGCCGTCGCTGATCGCGATCATCGTTCCGATTCTGACGGGCCTCGTCATCGGCATTTCGGGTGTGATGGGATTGCTCGTCGGCGGGCTCGCGGCGGGCTTCGTTCTCGCGGTGTTCATGGCGAATTCCGGCGGTGCGTGGGACAATGCGAAGAAATTCATCGAAGAGGGCAATTTCGGCGGCAAGCGTTCCGAGTGCCACAAGGCGACGGTCGTCGGCGACACGGTCGGCGATCCGTTCAAGGACACGTCTGGACCGAGCCTGAACATTCTCATCAAGCTGATGAGCATGGTTTCGATCGTCGTCGCGGGGCTGACCGCGGCGTGGTCGCTCTTCTGAGAAAAAGCGAAACGGATTTTCGTCCGAGAGAAGCGTTCCCGCGGGATTCGGCTTTTGCTGCGCGGGAACGCTTTTTTTTTCGCGAAAAAAAAACTTCGCCGCGCGGCGTTCTTTTCCCGCGAAAGATTCATTTGCGTTCCCGCGATTTTGGTTTTTTATTGAGGGCGCAATGAAATTCAAAGTATCTGTTCCCGCGACGAGCGCGAACGTCGGTCCCGGATTCGACATGATGGGCATCGCGTTCGACATGTTCAATCGATTCACGTTTGAAACCGGCGGGGACGGTCTGTCAATAACGGGCTGCGAGCCACAGTTCGCGGCGGCGGAGACGAATCTCGTCTACAAGACGCTGGAAAAAACGCTGCAGAGCTACGGGCGCGCCGTTCCCGCGATGAACATCCACTTCGATACGGATCTGCCGCTGTGCAGCGGTCTGGGCTCGAGCTCGACGTGCATCGTCGCGGGAATCATGGCGGCGAGCCAAATCGGCGAGCTCAATTTCGACAAGGGCGAAATCCTGCGCATCGCGTCCCTGATCGAAGGACACCCGGACAACGTCGCTCCCGCGATTCTCGGCGGATTCGTCGCCGCGATCATCGAGAACGATTTCGTCTACTGGCACGAATATTCGATCAGCGACAAGCTCAGCTTTTACGCGCTGATGCCGGATGTGCGCGTTTCTACGGAGGAAGCGCGGAAGATTCTGCCCGCGTCCTACAGCCTGTCCGATTGCGTTTACAATCTTTCGCGCGTGCCGCTCCTCGTCGAAGGTCTGGAAAAAGCGGACGAACAGCTGATTCGCGCGGGTTGCAAGGACCGCATTCACCAGAGCTACCGCCTTTCGCTGATCCCCGAGGGCGCAAAAGTTTTCAATTACGTGAAGGAAAGCGACAGTGCCGTGACGACTTACATTTCCGGCGCGGGACCGACGATCGTCGCCATCGTCGTGAACGACGACGACAGCTTCGGCAAGGAAATCGCCGACTTCTGCGACACGCTCTCGCTCAACTGGCGTGTGCGCAAAATGCACGTGAACAACCACGGAGCATCGCTGAAAATCATCCGCCCGTAATTTTTTTTCGAAAAAAAACATGGAGAAAAACGCTGCCGTTCCCGCCGAATCCGGCGTTCCCGCATGGAAAAAAGCGCGGGAATTTTCCGAAATCATCTACGAAAAATGCGACGAGGGCATCGCCCGCGTCACGATCAACCGTCCACACCGCCGCAACGCGTTCACGCCCGAAACCGTGCAGGAAATGATCGAGGCGTTTTCCGACGCGCGCGAGGACGTGAAGATCGGCGTCGTGCTCCTGCGCGGCGCGAATCCGCAGACCGACGGAAAATTCGCTTTCTGCTCCGGCGGCGATCAGAAAATTCGCGGCGACAAGACCGGCGGATACACGTCGAAATCCGGCGTGCCGCGCCTCAACGTGCTGGATCTGCAGCGACTCATCAGGACGATGCCGAAAGTCGTGATCGCGCTCGTCGCAGGCTACGCAATCGGCGGCGGACACGTCCTGCATCTCGTCTGCGACCTGACGATCGCGGCGGACAACGCCATTTTCGGACAAACGGGACCAAAGGTCGGCAGCTTCGACGGCGGTTTCGGGAGCGCGTATCTCGCGCGGCTCGTCGGACAGAAAAAAGCGCGCGAAATCTGGTTTCTTTGCCGGCAATACAGCGCGGACGAAGCCCTGAAAATGGGGCTGGTCAACACGGTCGTTCCCGCGGAAAGACTCGACGCGGAAGGCGTGAAGTGGGCGCGGGAAATTCTGACGAAAAGCCCGCTCGCGATCCGTTGCTTGAAATCCGCGTTCAACGCGGAACTCGATGGACAGGCGGGCATCCAGGAACTCGCCGGGAACGCGACGCTGCTTTATTATCTGACCGAAGAGGGCAACGAAGGGCGCAAAGCCTTTCTCGAAAAGCGCGCGCCGAATTTCGGCAACTGGCTGCCGTAGTGAAAAAAGCGTTCCCGCGGCGCGAAAGAGAAACCGTTTCCGGCACCGCGGCGCGTTCCCGCGGAAAAATCAGCGCGGCATTTTTTCCGAAAGCATTTTGCGGACGTCCTCGAACGAGCGCATTTCCGCGATTTCTTCCGGCTCGAACGCGACGCCAAATTCCGCTTCGAGCGCGAGAATCAGGTTCAGGTGTCCGATCGAGTCCCACTTAGAGCAGGTTTTCTGCGACAGTCGCGCGGAAACGGCATCGATGCCGAGCGTTTCCCGAAACGTTTTTTCAAGGCGGATTTCAAAATCGTCATTCATCGTTTTCAATGGCGTAAATTGTTGAAGGTTTCAGTTTTTCGTGTTCCCGCAGATCGATTTTCCGGAGCGTTCCCGCAGATTTTTTTTCGGAAAAACCGAGCGCGGACAGAAAGCTTTCGCAGGGCGCGTTTTTCGCGGTCGGCACGTATTCGGCAAAGACCTCGGCGACGCCGCGCCCGCGCAGGCGGGAGAAAAGGTTTCGCGCGAACGCGGTTTCGATGCCCAAGCCGAGTGCGCGGCAGCTCAGCATGAAATTTTCGAGCCGCGCGGATTTTCCGTCTTCGGAAAAAGAAATTTCCGCTTCGCCGACGATTCCGAAATCGCCAAACCGATCTTTCGCGGCGAGAGAAAAAACGGCGTTCCCGCGCGCGCAGAACGCCCGCAGTTCCGCTTCGGTGCGGCGTCGCGTCGCGAGGTTGAACTGATTCGTCTTCTGCGTGAGCTGCGCGAGGCGCGGGAACGAAAAGTCGTCGGCTTCGGCGATTTTCAAACGGATTTCGAGCGAGGCGATGTAATCTTCGAGTGAGGCGAAATTCCTCGAAGTCGCGTTGCGAGCGGCGGCGTCGCGATACTGGCGCGCTTTCGACAAATCTTCGGGCGTGAGCGTTTCCGCGCGGAAAAAATCGTCGGCGAGCTTTTCGAAAAAATCGGGCAGCAAGTAAGGCGCGGCGGGAAATTCGGGAACGGCGACGCTCCCGCCGAACGCGTCGGCGACGCGCGCGCGTTCCCGCGGCGAATCGTCGAGAAAGACGAACGAATCCGCGCCGAGATTCAGCTCCGCGGCGATTTCGCGGATGTTTTCCGCCTTGTCGTTCCAGTTCACGCGCCACGCGGAAATGTGTTCCGAGCGCAGAATCATCGACGGGTGATTTTCAAAAACCGCGCGGACGTCCGCCACGTCGTTTTTGGAGCAGACGGCGAGCACGATTCCGCTTTCGGCGAGTTCGACGAGCTTTTTCTGGAAAAACGCGAACGCGTTCCCGGGATAATCGCCGCCGAGGCGAATTTTCGCCGCACCGTCTTCGCCGAGAACGCCGCCCCAGAGCGTGCCGTCGCAGTCGAGGACGAGACATTTTTTTCGCTTCGCGGGAACGCGCGGCGGGAGCGTCGCGGCGTTTTTTTTCAACGGAGAAAAAGGCATCTGCGCGAGAAACCAGAGCCGCCAGTCGACACCGTTTTCGGGCGCGGGGCAAATCGTCGTTCCCGCGCGGGAACGCGCGAAGCCGCGCAGGGCTTCGTTGTGCCGCTTCACGGCGTCGGCGACGCGCGTATCGTTCAGCGAAATCGGGCGCGCGGGCGGCGGTGCGAGTTCCGTCAGCGCGACGGGAACGCCTGCGGGAACGCGCGGCAGGACGAGGCGCAGTTTTTCGATAAAATCTTCGGCGAGGGCTTCCGCGTCTTTCGGCGAAACGTCCGGCGGAAACGCGTAAAGCCAGAGAAAACTTTCCGCCTCGGCGGGAACGCGCGAGACATCTCCGTAGCCGGAAAAAACCGTTTCTTCCCGCGGGAAGAGCGGCTCGACCGTCGCGTTTCTGAAGACGAAGCGTTTCATGATTTCGCTTCGCGGGCGGTTTCCAGCAGCTCGACGAGCCCGGCTTCTTTGGAATAAAGGAACGCGACCTTCGCGTTCCCGCAAGCGACGGCGATTTGCGGAGGCTTCACAAGCAGCCAGCGTTCCCGCCTCAGTTCGCTTATCGATTTTTCGATATTCTCGACGGCGTAGCAAATGTGATAAACCTCCGGCACGTCATCGATCTTTTTCACGAGATTGAACACGGGCGAGTTTTCTCCGGCGGGTTCGACCAACTCGACGGTCGGCTCGCCCGATTTTTCCGCGAAGCAGATGTTTACGTTTTGCAACGGATCGAAAATTTTTTCGCTCACGCGATAACCGTTTTCGCGATAAACGGCGGCGGCGGTCTCGATGCTTTTGACGGCGGCGCCGAGGTGATGAATTTTCAGCGAGGCGACGTTCATTGAGGGGAAAGTTTTTTTTGAGGAAAATCGACGACCGGCGAAATGTTTGCCGAAGCGAGCGAGAGCGCCGCCGCGCCCCACGAAAAACCCGCGCCGAATCCGCAGAGCACGGCGGATTTGCGTTCCCGCGCGGAAGCGAGGCGCGCGGAAATCGTCAGCGGAATGGAGGCGGAGGAGGTGTTCCCGTATTCGTCAAGCGAATACGGCACTTTGTCGAGCGGAATTTTCAAGCGGTGCGCGATGAAATCCGTGAGCATTTTGTTCGCTTGATGAAAGACGAAAACGTCCGCGCGCTCCGCCGACGTTCCCGCGAGGGCGAAAATTTCCCTGACGACTTCGGGAACGCGGCGCAAGGCGGAGTTGAAGACTTCCATTCCGTCCATGAAAACTTCACTGTCGGCGCGGATGGCACCGTCTTTGTCTGCGCGTTCCCGCAGGCGATCCGGCGAGGCGGGAATACGGCAAGCGCCAGCGGGGATTTTGACCGCATCTTCGCCGCGTCCGTCGGTTTTGAGAATGAAAAAGGAATCGCAGAAATCCGAAGAATTTTCGATGAGCGTCGCCGTTCCCGCGTCGCCGTAAAGCGGCGCGTTGACGCGGTCTTTCGGGTTGACGATTTTTGAGAAAGTTTCGCCGGCGAGCAGGAGAATTTTCGCGCTCGCGCCGAGATTCGCCGCATACGCGAACGCGGCGGACAGCGCGTAAACGTAGCCGGAGCAACCGAGAGAAACGTCCATGCAGGCGCAGTCTGAAGAAAGCCCCAGCCGCGTTTGGACGAGCGGC
This sequence comes from uncultured Enterobacteriaceae bacterium, assembly GCA_964633895.1. Lineage (GTDB taxonomy): Bacteria > Verrucomicrobiota > Verrucomicrobiia > Opitutales > UBA953 > Spyradosoma. The sequence continues at coordinate 28,598 of CAZWIK010000015.1, forward strand.
GCGGTCGCGGGAATGCGGAAATCTCCGGTTTGGCTCATGAACAGGAGAACGCCGATGCTTTCGCGGGAGACGTCGGGATTGTCCGCGAAGAGTTTTTCGGCGGCGGCGACGCACAGATCCGACGCGCAGACGTCCGGCGGGGCGATGCGTTTTTCACGGATTCCGACGGCGGAAATCGTTTTTTCGATTTCTGCGTCGGGAATGATTCCGCGTAGCGTTTCCGCATTGCGGGAGACGTCCGCGGGAACGCAAGATGCGATCGCGCGGATGCCGACGTTTCTGAACCGAAGCACTGCCATTGCGCGTATTAAAACGCAAAACGCGCGGAAATTAAAGCGATAATCCGCGCACCGGCGGGAACGCGTCCCGTTTTTTTTCGTCGGCGGGAACGCGTTCCGTTTCAAAAAAAGCGTTCGCGTTCGCGGCGGGAACGCGTTTTCATTGAGCGCGTGAACAAGGAATCCTGCATTGATTTCGGGCTGGTGAAAATCGCGGCGGCGTCGCCAAATCTGCATTTGGCGGATGTTCCCGCGAACGTGCGCGAAATCGGCGCGATGATGCGTTCGGCGGCGGACGCGGGAGCGGCGCTCGTCGTTTTTCCAGAGCTTTCTCTGACCGGGCATTCGTGCGCCGATCTGTTTCCGCAGAACATTCTGTTGTGCAAGGCGGAGCGCGGGCTCGGGCAGCTCGCGGCGCTGACGCGGGAGCTCGACGTCGCCGCAATCGTCGGCGCGCCGATTCTCGTGCGCCAGCACATTTACAACTGCGGAGTCGTGCTCGGCGGCGGGAAAATTCTCGGCATTGTGCCGAAATCGCATCTGCCGAACACGGGCGAATTTTACGAGAAACGCTGGTTCGCCGAAGCGTCGGAGCTTCCCGTCGCGGAAATCGACCTCTGCGGGAACGCCGTTCCGATCGGAACGGATCTGATTTTCGAAGCGGACGCGTTCCCGGAGTTGCGTTTCGGCATCGAGCTTTGCGAGGATTTGTGGGTGACGGAGCCGCCCAGCGGGAAGCTCGCGCTCGCGGGAGCGTCCGTGATTTTCAATCTTTCGGCGAGCAACGAAGTCGTCGGCAAGACGCGTTTCCGCCGCGAACTGGTGAAAATGCAGTCGGCGCGCTGCCTCGCGGCTTACGTCTACGCGGGAGCGGGCTTGGGCGAATCGACGACGGACATCGTTTACGCGGGCGAATGTTTCATCGCGCAGGACGGCGCGTTGCTGGCGGATTCCGGAAAATTTTCGCTCGAAGGCGCGCTCGTTTCCGCGCAGATCGATTTGGAGCTGCTCGCGCATCGCCGGCGCACGAACGCGGAATTTCTCGCGTCGGGCGCTCCCGCGAAAACGTTCCGCCACGTGAAGTTTCCGCTGTCGGCGACGCACACGGAGCTTCCCGCGGAAATCTGCGGGAACGTGCCGCGCGAGCCGTTCGTTCCCGGCGATTCCGCCGTGCTGGACAGCCATTGCCGCGAGGCGTTCGACATTCAGGTTTCCGGTCTGGTGCGGCGGCTGCGGCACACGCGCGCGCGGCACGTCGTGCTCGGCGTTTCGGGCGGGCTGGATTCGACGCTCGCGATTCTGGTCGCGAAAGAAGCGTTCGCGCGGCTCGGGCTCGACGCGTCGGGCATTCACGGTTATTCGCTGCCCGGGCCGGGAACGTCCGCGCGCACGCGGAAGAACGCGCTGGACCTGATGCGGCGGCTCGGCATTTCTTCGAAGGAAATTTCCATCGTTTCCGCGGTCGAGCGGCACTTGGCGGACATCGGGCAGCCGAAAGGCGTTTTTGACGCGGCTTACGAGAACGCGCAGGCGCGGGAACGCACGCAGATTCTGATGGATCTGGCGAACCGCTTCGGCGGATTCGTCGTCGGCACGGGCGACCTGTCCGAAGCCGCGCTCGGCTGGTGTACGTTCAACGGCGACCAGATGTCGATGTATCACGTGAACATCGGCGTGCCGAAAACGCTGATCCGACACATCATCGCATGGGTCGCGGCGGATCGGGGCAGCGAGGAAATCGCGGGAACGCTGGCGGACATCGTCGATACGCCGATTTCGCCGGAACTGAAACCGCCGGACGCGCAGGGCGAAATCGCGCAGAAGACGGAAGACCTCGTCGGTCCCTACGAGCTGCACGACTTTTTCCTGCACCATTTCTGCGGGAACGCGTTCACGCCGAGAAAAATCCTCTTCCTCGCGGAAAAGGCGTTCGCGGGAGTTTACGACGCGGGAACGATCCGCAAGTGGCTGGGCGTGTTCCTGCGGCGGTTTTTCTCGCAGCAATTCAAGCGTTCGGCGTGTCCGGACGGTCCGAAGGTCATTTCCATCGGGCTTTCCCCGCGCGGAGACTGGCGGATGCCGAGCGACGCGCACGTCGAAATGTGGCTCGAGGACCTCGAAAACGAATAAAAATTCCCGCGTTTTCCGAAGCGAAGCGTTCCCGTTGCAGGAACGCTTTTTTTTTCTCGCGGAAAATCGGCTTGTCGGTAGAATACTGCGCAATTTCCTTAATCCCAACCCGTTTCTATCAAGAAAGTCGGAATATTGATGAAATTGCATATTGCCGGAATCTTTTTACTGTGTGCGTGCGGGGCGTTTGCCGCCGCCGCCGAAAACATCGCGACGACGACCGTTCCCGTAATCGCCGCGCCCGAAAAACAGGAGCCGAAGCCGGCCAGGTTCGCGCCGGAATTTCTGGACGTTTCCGAACCGATCGCCGTGCCGACGCCGCTTTTCGCCGAGGAAAAAAATCTGCAGGATCGCGTTTTTGACGCGGACGCCAAGCTCCGCCTGCGCGTTCCCGCGCCGCGAAATCTGGAATATTCCCGCGCCGTCGAAAGCGGGAACGGCTTTTTCTCCTCGCCGGAACGCGTTTCCGAAACCGTTCCCGCGCTGAGCGACACGCTGAGGGTTTTCCGCACGTTCGTCACGCCGCAGGCGTTCACGCGCGGGAAAATTCTGGTGTCCTCGCCGCAGAAATGCGAGATTTGGGTGAACGGGAAAAAGTTGACGGAGAAACTGTCCGAGGAAGCGAGCGCGGAGCAGTGCGGCACGGCGGCGGCGGATTTCAATTTCGAGATCGAGCGCTACGAGATTCTCGTCAAGGTGCTTTCGCGGAAGGCTTCGACGCTCCCGCCGATGGTGAAAATCGAAATCGAGCCGAAGGTCGCCGACGTTTCCGCCGTTTCGTTTTCCAGCGGGAACGAAAAGCCGCCGATTACGATTGCCGGCGTGAACGAGGTGGAACGCATTGTCTCCGCCGACGTTTCGCCCGACGGAAAATTCGTGCTGTTGTCCTTTTCCCGCCTGCGGGAAGACGGTTCTACCTCCCGGCGAATGGAAGTCCGCGACGCTTCGGACGGGAAAACGGTTTTCTTCGACGATTCCGGACGGAGTTACTCGTGGATGCCGAACGGTTCCCGCCTGTATTTCCGCAGAAATCAGATCGACGACCTTTTTTCCTACGTCGCCTACGATTTCGCGACGCGGCGGGAAAGCGTTCTCGCGGAGAATTTGCCGAGCACCGATCATCGCTACATCTGGCTGCCGGACGAGAGCGGGCTGATCGTCGTCAAAACCGAAAAATGGAAGGAAGAATCGCCGGAGTGGACGCGCGTGCTCAATCCAGAAGACCGCAGCCCGGGCTGGCGCGACCGCTCTTTTCTCTATCGCTACGATTTGAAGAACGGCGTTTTCGAACCGCTGACGGCGGGCGCGCGGACGACGGGGTTCGCTGGAATCAGTCCGGATTCCCGAAAAATTCTTTTTTCGACGTCGAAAATCGATTATGCGCAGCCGGAGTTCGGCTTGAACGCGCTGTATGTCCTCGATTTGGAGACGCTGAAGACCGAAGCGGTTTTCGAGAACGAAAAATACAGCGTTTCGGCGGGAGCGTGGTCGCCCGATTCCAAGAAATTGCTTCTGCTCTCCGGTCCGGACGCGTTCGGCGGGATCGGTTCCGCGTTGCCCGCGGGAACGCGCGGGAACTCGTTCGATACGCAGGCGTTCATCTACGATTTCGAAACGAAGTCGCTGGACGCGATTTCGCGGGATTTTGATCCGACGACTTCTTCCGGCGCGTGGGCGGGAGACGGGAACATTTATTTTTCGACGGGCGACCGCGACCGCAACAGCGTTTACCGCTGGGAACCCGCGACGGGAAAATTCACGAAAATGAACGTTCCCGAGGAAATCGTCTCGGGTTTCAGCGTTCAGAAAAATCCGTCCGCGTTCGTTCCCGCGGCGTTCGCGCTCGCGTCGGGACCGTTTTCTTTCGCCAAGGTTTACAAAGTCGATTTGGAAAAGAACGAGTCGAGCCTTTTCTTTGAGGACGGCGCCGCGCTGAATGAAAAATTCGCCGCGCCGCAAATCGAGCCGTGGACGTTCACGGCATCCGACGGAACGGAAATCGACGGCTGTTATTTCCTTCCCGCGGATTTCGATGTGTCGAAAAAATATCCGCTCATCGTCTATTATTACGGCGGGACGACGCCGACGGCGCGCGTTCTCGGCTCGCATTATCCGTTCCCGCTTTACGCGGCGCAGGGCTACGTCGTCTACGTCGTTCAGCCGAGCGGCACAATCGGCTACGGACAAGAATTTTCCGCGCGCCATCTCAACGCGTGGGGAAAACGCACGGCGGACGACATCATCGAGGGCGTGAAACGCTTCTGCGCGGAACATCCGTTCGTCAACGAAAAGAAAATCGGCTGCATCGGCGCCTCTTACGGCGGATTCATGACGATGTATCTGCAGACGCGGACGGACATTTTCGCCGCCGCCGTCGCGCACGCCGGCATCAGCGACATCTCGAGCTACTGGGGCGAGGGGCGCTGGGGCTATTCCTACAACGCGATCGCCGCCGCGGGTTCGTTCCCGTGGAAAAACCGCGAAATTTTCGTGGAGCAAAGCCCGCTGTTTTCCGCGGACAAAATCAACACGCCGATTTTGCTCTGCCACGGCGTTTCCGACGTGAACGTTCCCGTGGGCGAGTCGATTCAGATGTTCACCGCGCTGAAGTTGATGGGAAAACCAGTCGAGCTGCTGACGTTTACGGCGGAGGATCACGGCATTATGAACTACGCGCGGCGCAGGCAGTGGATCAAGTCGCATCTCGCGTGGTTCGCGCGCTGGCTCAAGGACCAGCCCGACTGGTGGAATACGCTTTATCCCGATAAAAACTGGTGATTTTTTTTCGCGGGAACGCCGCGTTCCCGCGGAAAAGTTTTTTGTATCGAATAATTTTTTTCTCTCTTTTTCCCCGCATATGTCCAGTTTCCTGAAAAGGATTTCCTCCCTTTTTCCCAAAGAACCTTCCGCGAGAATCATCGCCGCGTACAAACTCACCAGTAAAACCATCGTCGTTTCCCTCGACAGGGACTGGAACACGTCGTGGAAAATGCCGCCGCTGGCGTTCAAGTCTGGGCGGAAAATCAAGGAAATTTCGCGGATTTCTCCGGTTATCTGGAGCATGGGTTCCTGCTATTATTTCGACGGCGCGGACGTCGTTTTCGTCCTTTATCCGGCAGTTTACCGCGATTATTTTTTCCTGCCGGATGCGGAAATTTACGTCGCGGGAACGTTCAACGACTGGGCGCCGGGTCAGCATCCGGAGTGGAAGCTTTCCTTCCACTCGTTCGGTCGATTCCGAGCATGGGCGGGACGCATTCCGAAAAGCGCGTTTTTCGCCGGCGGGAAAACCGAGGAGCAGTTCAAGTTCATAATGTCCGACGGGAAATGGATCGAGCCGCCCGCGGGAGCGTTCAATCTCACGGACGATGGGGAAGGCAACAGGAATCTGCTTCTGAGTTCGGCGATGACCGGCTGGAACGCGTTCCGTGTCGTCTGCGAAAAAGCCGAGGATTTCGAGCAGACGGACGAGCTTATCTGGACCGATCCGAAAAATCTTCACAGCATTCCCGTGAGGACCGGATATTTCCTGTCGCTGCTTTATTCTCCCGTATCGCTCGGCGCGACGGTGGCGCGCGACGGGAAAACGACGGCGTTCCGGCTTTTCGCTCCGCGCGCGGCGCAGGTGAGCGTTTTCGTCAGGAGCGGAGACGGCGCTCCCGCGGTTTCCGCGGAAATGGAGCAGACGAACGGCGGCGTCTGGCAGGTCGAGCTTCCTGGAAATCTTCACGGGCGGCACTACGATTTGTTCGTCAGCGGGCACAATTTGGACAACACGACGGCGTTCGATCCCGCGCGTCCGATTCTCGATCCCTACGCCAAGGCGTGCGTTTCGCGGGAAGGTCCCGGAATCGTCATCGACGAAAACCGCTTCGGTTATCCGAAAAAGAAATTCACGCCGCCGAATCTCGCGGATCTCGTCATTTCCGAAGTCCATCTGCGCGACCTCATCGCGCGCGACCCGAAATTCCTCGCGCTGAAACGTCCGCTCGGTTTCCGCGATCTCGCGGAATGGGTGCGTTCCGACGATTGTTATCTGAAACAGCTCGGCGTGAACGCGGTCGAGCTTCAGCCGATCCAGCAGTTCGATTCGGTGAAAGCGGAGGATTATCACTGGGGCTACATGACGACGAATTGGTTTTCTCCGGCGTCGGCGTATGCGTCCGATCCCGCGAACGCGTCGCAGCTCGAGGAATTCCGCGATCTCGTGGCGGCGTTTCACGAAGAGGATTTTGCGGTGATTCTCGACGTCGTTTACAATCACGTCGGCGAGCCGAATCCCCTTTTCCGCATCGACAAAAATTATTATTTCAATCTCGATTATCAGGGGAACTTCACGAATTGGAGCGGCTGCGGGAACGATTTCCGCGCGGATCGCCCGATGAGCAAGCGGCTCGTCATCGACAGCCTGCTCTGGTTCATCGAACGCTACGGCGTGGACGGTTTTCGCTTCGATCTCGCCGAACTCATCGGCGAACCGTCGTTGCGCGCGATCGCGGACGAGGTGCGTTCCCGGCACCCCGACTGCATACTCATCGCCGAGCCGTGGAGTTTCCGCGGGCACATCGCGGCGCGCCTGCGGAAAACCCAGTATTCCTCATGGAACGACGGCTATCGCGATTATGCCGCGAAATACGTTCACAACTGCGTGAACCTCGACGGACTGCGGTATTTTCTTTCCGGCTCGCCAGAATATTTCGCGACGTTCCCGTCGCAGACGATCAACTACACGGAATCCCACGACGACCGCTGCTGGCTCGACAAAATCACGGAGTGCGGGAACGGAAACGCCGTCAACCCGACGCCGCGCGACCGACGCCGCACGCATCTGATGTTCGCGTTTCTGCTTTCGTCGCTCGGCACGCCGATGCTCGCCGAAGGGCAGGATTTTCTCCGCACGAAACACGGGAAAAACAACACGTATCTCGACGGCGAGGAAAACGCGCTCGATTACGCGCGCCGGAAACGCTTCGCGGGAACGCATGAGTTCGTGCGCCGCTGGATCCGTTTCCGCCTGTCCCCGCAGGGCGTGCTGTTCCGCCGACGCGAGAACGTCTCCAAAGGATTTTTCCGGTTTTATCCCGACCAGACGAACACGGCGACCGTCGTGTTTTACAACGACAATTTCGCGTTGGGGCGCTTGCAGTATATTCTGACGCTGAATCCGCGCGTCGAATCCGCTTGCGTGCAGGTGCCGGAAGCGCGTTTTTCCGGATTCCGCCGGATCGCGACCACGGAAGCGTTCGACCTCGACGGCGTTCCCGCCGAGACTGGCGAGGGCTTCACGAACGGAATGCTGGTGCTCCCGCCGCTTTCCTGCTCGCTGTGGATCAACGCCGAATAGCGCGCGGGAACGCGTCCGTTTCCGGAGAAAAAAAAGCCACACGAACATTGCGTTCTTGCGGTTTTTTTTAAATGGGGTGGAAGACGAGACTCGAACTCGCGACCCTCGGAACCACAATCCGATGCTCTAACCAACTGAGCTACATCCACCGTCAAAAAAATGTGCGGCAAATCAAACGCTTTTTCCGCAATCCTGTCAATTCCGATTATTTGCGGGAACGCGTTCCCCTCTCCGGCGTTCCCGCGGTTTTTTTCGCGTCGGAAAAGTAGGAAAAAGATTTGAAAAAATCGGCGGGGTTCGCCATCATTCCCCGCTGATATGGCAAAGTCACCCAAATTTAAAACGATGGACGCCAACGAAGCCGTTGCTTCCGTTGCTTATCGACTCAGCGAAGTTATCGCTATTTATCCGATTACGCCGTCTTCGCCGATGGCGGAATCCTGCGACGAATGGTCGGCGAAGCAGACGCCCAACCTTTGGAACAACGTTCCCGTGGTGGAACAGCTCCAGTCCGAGGCGGGCGTCGCGGGCGCCGTTCACGGCTCGCTGCTCGCGGGAGCGCTCACGACGACGTTCACGGCGTCGCAGGGGCTTCTGCTGATGATTCCGAACATGTATAAAATCGCCGGCGAGCTGATTCCGTTCACGATGCACGTCACGGCACGCGCTCTGGCGACGCACGCGCTTTCCATTTTCGGCGACCATTCGGACGTCATGGGCTGCCGTTCGACGGGATTTGCGATGCTCAATTCCACTTCCGGGCAGGAAGCGCAGGATTTGGCGCTCGTCGCGCACGCCGCGTCGCTTCGTTCCCGCGTGCCGTTTATGCATTTCTTCGACGGCTTCCGCACGTCGCATGAAGTTTCCAAGATCGAAACCATTTCCGACGACGTGATCAAAGCCGTCGTCGACGAAAACGACATTGCGGCGTTCCGTTCCCGCGCGATGTCGCCGGAACGCCCGTGCATCCACGGCACGGCGCAGAATCCGGACGTGTATTTCCAAGGACGCGAAGCCGGCAACAAGTATTACGACGCCGTTCCCGCGATCGTTCAGGAAATGATGGACAAATTCGCGGCGGCGACGGGGCGCCAATATCATCTTTTCGATTATTACGGCGCGCCGGACGCGGATCGCGTCATCGTTTCCATGGGTTCATCCTGCGAAACGATCGAAGAGACGATCGACGCGCTGAACGCCAAGGGCGAAAAGCTCGGTCTCGTCAAAGTCCGCCTGTTCCTGCCGTTCGACGCGGAGGCGTTTTTCAAGGTCGTTCCCGCGACGGCGAAAAAGATCGCCGTTCTCGACCGCACGAAGGAAAACGGCTCCATCGGCGAACCGCTTCTGCTTTCCGTTTTCGCGGCTTACATGGAAAAAGGCGGCGCGATGCCGACGATCATCGGCGGGCGCTACGGAATCGGTTCTAAGGAGTTCAATCCGGGAATGGCTAAATCCGTTTACGACGAACTTGCGAAGGATTCGCCGAAAAAACGCTTCACGGTCGGCATTTACGACGACGTCACGCACCTGTCGCTCCCGTGGGACGATAGCTTCGACATTGAGCCGGACGACGTCAAGCGCGCGGTCTTCGTCGGACTCGGCGCGGACGGAACGGTCGGTGCGAACAAGAATTCCATCAAAATCATCGGCGAACAGACGCCGAACTACGCGCAGGGCTACTTCGTCTACGACTCGAAAAAATCCGGCGCATCGACAGTTTCCCACCTGCGCTTCGGTCCGAGGCCGATTCGTTCCGCGTATCTCATCAAGAAAGCGAATTTCGTCGCCTGCTCGCAGTATGTGTTCATCGGTCGTCAGCCGATTCTCGAATACGCGATGGAAGGCGCGACGGTGCTTTTGAATTCGCCGTTCCCGCCGGAAGAAACGTGGAAGCGTTTCTCCAAGGAATGGCAGTCGGAAATCATCGCGAAGAAACTCAAGGTCTTCGTGATCGACGCGTCCCGCGTCGCGGCGGAATCCGGCATGAAAGGGCGCACGAACACCGTCATGCAGGCGTGCTTCTTCGCTCTCGCGAACATTCTTCCGAAAGACGAGGCGATTGCGCAGATTAAGAAGTCCATCGAAAAAACCTACGCCAAGAAGGGCGAGGAAGTCGTTCAGATGAACTTCAAGGCGGTCGACAATTCACTCGCGAATCTGCATGAAATCATCGTTCCCGCGGCGATCGACGCGGACGCGAAGCCGCAGGTCGCTCCCGCCTACGAAGGCGCGCCGGAATTCTTCAAGAAAGTTCAGGCGATGATGATCGAGAACAAGGGCGATCTCCTGCCGACGTCCGCGCTTCCCGCCGACGGAAGGTTCCCGTCGGGAACGACGAAATTCGAAAAGCGCGACCTCGCGGCGGAAATTCCGGTCTGGGATTCGTCGCTGTGCATTCAGTGCAACAAGTGCGTCAGCATCTGCCCGCACGCGGCGATTCGCTCGAAATTCTATCCGGAATTCGCGCTTTCGGGCGCGCCGGAAACGTTCAAGAGCGTTCCGTTCAAGGCTCCCGCGAAAGACGGCGTGAAGAATCTCTTCACGATTCAGGTCGCGCCGGAAGACTGCACGGGTTGCACGATCTGCACACAGGTCTGCCCCGGAAAAGACCGCGCGGATCCTTCCCGCAAGGCGATCATGATGCAGGCTCAGCCGCCGCTGCGCGAAAGCGAGGCGAAGAACTGGGATTTCTTCCTCAATCTGCCCGATCCGGATCGGACGAAGCTCGGGAACACGATGCGCGACGCGCAGTTCATGACGCCGCTCATGGAATTTTCCGGCGCTTGCTCGGCGTGCGGCGAAACGCCTTACATCAAGCTCATGACGCAGCTCTTCGGCGACCGTTCCTACATCGCGAACGCGACTGGCTGTTCCTCGATTTACGGCGGCAATCTTCCGACGACGCCTTACACGACGAACAAGGACGGACGCGGTCCCGCGTGGGCGAATTCGCTCTTTGAAGACAACGCGGAATTCGGGCTCGGAATGCGCTACGCGGTCGACATCAAGACGGCGATCGCCAAGCGCGAACTCGCGGCGCTCGCTCCCGTCGTCGGCGAAGACCTTGCCAAGGCGATTCTCGAAGCTCCGCAGGTTACGGAAGCGGATCTCGCCGCGCAGCGGGAACGCGTCGCCGAGCTGAACAAAAAGCTCGAAGCCGCGGGAACGCCCGAAGCGAAATCGCTCCTCGGCGTCAGCGAATTCCTCATCAAGAAATGCATCTGGATCGTCGGCGGCGACGGCTGGGCTTACGACATCGGCTACGGAGGCGTCGACCACGCGCTCGCGTCCGGCAAGAACATCAAGATTCTCGTCCTCGACACGGAAGTTTATTCCAACACGGGCGGGCAGCAGTCCAAATCCACGTCCATCGCGGCGGTCGCGAAATTCGCCACGGCGGGCAAGCAGCTGCCGAAGAAGGATCTCGCGCAAATCGCCGTTCAATACGGGAACGTCTACGTCGCCCGCGTTGCGATCGGCTACAAGGATTCGCAGCTTCTGCAGGCGATGAAGGAAGCGGAAGCCTTCGACGGTCCAGCGCTCATTATCTGCTACGCGCACTGCATCGCGCACGGTCTCCGCAACCTCGCGGACGGCGCGGATCACCAGAAGGCGGCGGTCGAAACCGGATACTGGCCGATCTTCCGCTACAATCCGGCGAACATTCCCGCGGGCAAGAATCCGTTCTCGCTTGACGTTCCCGCGATGAAGACCGCGCTCGACGAGTTCATGCAGACGGAAACGCGCTTCAAAGGGCTGAAACGCTCGAATCCGGCTCACGCGGCGGAACTCTACGCGAAAGCGCAGGAAATGGTTACGCACCGGTTCCACTACTATCAGGCGCTCACCAAAACTTACGCTCCGGACGCCAAGACCGAAGAAAAGAAATAAACCGCTTTTCTTTGAAAACGAAAAAACGGCGCGTTCCCGCAACGGAATGCGCCGTTTTTTTTTCGGGAACGCGCCTCATCTGCGCGGCGATGAAAAAAAAAGACCCGCGGGAACGCGTCCCCGCAGGTCTTTTTTTCAACGAATTTTTTCCGCGCGAAGCGGTCGCGTTTTATTTCGCGCGACGGCGGCGACGCGCCGCAACCAGCGCGAGAGCACCTACGCCCGCGAGCAAGCCAAACGCGCTCGGCTCCGGAATCGCCGCAACACTTACTTTGTAAACAGAGCGCCACCAATCTTCGGAA